>JASKZZ010000168.1 GCA_030147335.1 Herpetosiphonaceae bacterium
CCAAGAATAATCGCCGGCAAAATCTTCCACGAGGGAATAGCCATCGGAAAGTTCCAGGGCGTGATCAAAGCACAAACGCCCAGAGGTACACGCACGCTCATCTGAAACTTGTTAGGCATTTCCGACGGCGTAGTTTGACCATACAAGCGACGACCCTCACCAGCGATGAAATACATCATGTCGATCGCTTCTTGTACGTCTCCGCGCGCTTCGGCGATCACCTTGCCCATTTCGCGGGTCATATCTCGGGCGTACTGTTCTTTACGCTGCCGTAAAATCTCAGCGGCCTTGAATATGATTTCGCCACGCTTGGGGGCCGGTGTTAGTCGCCAGTCTTCGTAAGCGTTTTTGGCAGCTTGTACCGCTGCATCAACATCCTGCGCGTTTGAGCGCTGAAAAATGCCAACCACTTCGCGAGTATTTGCCGGATTGGTGCTTTCAAATGTCTGGCCGCTGATGCTCGGCATCCACTGGTTGTTGATCAGGTTGTTGTAAACTGTAGGTTCGGACATCAATGTCCTCCTTTAAAAGTAAAGTGGATAATGGGGTAGCTTTGTGACGGGCCGATTATAGCACGGCTCTACGCTTGCTACACCTTGACGAACTTTTGGCGCGATTGATTCGTCTTTCCTAAAGTAAGATCTTGTGGCCATAACCGAGGTCGGAGATGAGGAGATAAGCATGACAAGACAACTTTTGATACCAATCTTAGTTGCGTTGTTTCTGCTGACGAGCGGTTGTGGTGCTGCTGATACCGGTCGAATAAGTGACAGTTCAGGCAGCACGCCGGGTACAACACAAACAACAGAACAAGCGCTGCAAGCCACTTCAACGTCAGCCGCTAGTGAAGCAACAGCTGCTATAGAGCTGCAGGCGAGCCACAAAGGAAAATTGATGGATCGGGCGGCAATTGAGCAGGCTGTGAAGGCGGACCTGGCAAAGTACCTGCAGGTAGCTGCCGCGCAGATCACGGTGATTGAAACAGCGGAGCATACATGGCCGGATCAAGGCCTTGGATGCACTACCAGTCCTGGTGTTTTTGAGCCTGTGTCAACGCCAGGCTATCTGGTAAGACTGAAGCACGACAATGAAACACACGCATATCATACGGATTTGCACGGCCGTTTTTTACGTTGTGTAGATATGGGGAAGCCGTTAGGTCCGATAACACGTTAGGCTGTTGTTGCGCCACGCTCAGTTCACATGTTCATGGTGAAGTGTAAACAAGGCAATTGTCTGAGGTGATGTAAAGCCGAAGCACGCCAACCGTCATTACGCGACGATTGGCGTGCTTTGTTTGATGGGACGCTATGAAAGGCTGGAAATGTTATTCTTTGGCGAAGTCAAATTCTCGTGGTACCGCAGCGTTCGGAATTGCCATCAGGCGTGCGGTGCCGTCTTCGACGCCGAGCTGCTCTGCCGCAGTTCGGACCTTGTTATACGCACTGTAGGCCAGTGCCGCGGACTGCTCGTAATTCCAGTTGTTATACTGGCGATGTGCTAGCTGCATATCCCGGTCCGCTTGGCGTAGCAAATCGTACACTTCGCTGGCATCGGGTGACGCGAGTACATCGGCGGCTAATGCGTTGCTTCGGTTGATGTAGCCCGCCGTTTCATAACGGTACATATTGTCCCGGTCAAAGCGACTGAAGCTGTTGCTGACCGCCAGATAACTCATGATTGAGTCGCTGTAGCTGCCGTTCCAGGCAAAGTAGTACGGACCCGTCGGGCCATAATCCAAATTCTTCTCAGCATCGTAGCCGTCGTGCGGATGCGACATCGCAAGATGATGGCCTAGCTCATGAACGGTTGTGTAGCTGAAGCCGTAGCCTAGCTGACGAAGGAACGCCGAGTCGAACTCAAACACATGTGTTTGAGTGCCGTTGGTGTAATTATCGTCGGCAAAGCCAAGCAATCCAGGCAACACACCTTGGTTTTCAAGCGTTGTGTTGAAGGCAAAAACTTCCATGACATAATCGTTCGGGCCATACTCCGGTACATACTTCGACAGGTTGCTGTTGAAGTAGCAGTACAGCGACGCAAACGGACTACCGAATTCAGTCGCGCAGTCTTCTGGACCAGGCTCAATCAGACCGGAGAAGATACGATATGCGCGCTCTGCATCTGCATCGATTGGGTCATTTGATTCGACGTTGACCTGCCAATCGTAGTATGGCTCGAAGCTACTCAGCTCGTTATAAACGTAGTCACGGTCGATAAAGTCGAGACCGTTTACCGTAGGATCTGCATCATCCTCGAACATCTCGACGTGAGCAACCTTGGAACCGCCCAAGCCCGGAGTCGTGACCAGCGGATCATACAGCGGCGACGTGGTGAACAGCAGGTTAATGCCGACGTAGCGTGTCAGCAGTCCAAGGTCGCTGCTAAGCTTCGCCGGATCACGATAGCCGTTCGCCGCGTATTCCCAAATCGGTGGAATACGATAATCTGCCACTTTGTCGCCGTCTAAATCTTCCTGGTTGATATTGTAGCTGCCGGCAAACGACTCGGGTCCAGCCGACATATCGAAGTACCAAATTCGGTTTTGATCGCCGCCATAGCCGCGCATTTTACGTGATGCACGCGCTTCGCCGAAGTTATAGCCGGTATCAGGATCGACCTCGTCGGTTTTGGTGTAAACATGGAACTGGAAGTCTTCTTCGCCGTGCCAGTTGATCAGGTACAGGAAGTAGGCGTTGTCCTCGTCGGTATCGAGCATTTCGCGGCCTGTGGTCGCCAACCAATTTTCGACCGAGGGGGCATCGATGTACAACGACTCGTTGATGTCTAGTATGCTTCCGGTCTGGTTCTGTGGATCGGGCCGTCCATCCGGCAGATTGGGTGCTGTGCCGCTGTAATATTGTTGGAACAGCGTTGGCGGACCTTTTGTGCCAGTTTCGGCTAGGTACCCAAAGAACTCATCTTCAAAACGGTTGCCCGTGTTGATAATGTCGTACTCAAACTCGAAGCTGAGGCCAAGGTCACGACCGTTCAATCCGTAAAATTGAGGATAACGGACGAGTGGATTGTACGTTTCCGGTAATTCGGCTAGCAATGCATCTTCGTTGACATCCGCTTCGTCAAACCCGACCAACGCGATCTTGATCGGAATTTCCTTGCTCAACGTGGTAAACTCACCCGGACGAAGCTCTTGGAACTTTGGTGCTTTTGCTGCGGCTGGTAGCGCAGAGCCGAGAACAAACGCGAACAAGACAATGATCGGCAACAACTTCTTCATCTTACTCCCCCGACGATTCCTCAAACAACTTAACATTTCCAGGTGAACATCTCAATTCAGTGGTGCTTCTGTATAACCTTGCGTTACACCTCCTATGCAAGTCCTTGTGTTTGGTACTGGC
>JASKZZ010000299.1 GCA_030147335.1 Herpetosiphonaceae bacterium
GCAGGCACACAAAAGCCCTGAACAATCTGTTCAGGGCTAGCATGGCGACCCCGAGAGGGCTCGAACCTCCAACCTACAGCTTCGGAGGCTGTCACTCTATCCAATTGAGCTACGGGATCTTGCTGTATATTCACTATACCATGTCGCTGGGAGCGGTGCAAGCCGTCACCGCAGAAGATGCGTGAATTTTATGCGCCTTCCGGTGGATGCTCGTCAGCGCCATATTTTCGCTCCCAACGGTCCACAATATCGCGCGCATCAACTGCGTCCTCATCAGCTTCGTCGGCGGTATATTGCAAAAGGTCGGCAGGTCTGGTGTGCAGATAATCGCAGAGTTTCGCCAGAGCCGACAGCGACACACGGTCAGTCTGATTGTTAATCATTGGCGTCAACACATTAACCGAAATCCCCGTTGCCTCGGCGATCTCAGCCAGCCGAATCCGACGATTTTCACGGTCCTCTCGTTGGGCCAGCAGCTCACGCAGTCGAAGCTTTATTGTCGCCATAACCCATTCCTTTCGCGCTTTTGTGTCAGTATACGCGCTTCTGCCTAACCAAGCAACTGCGTTGACAGCCGCAAGCGACAGTGGTACGATCACCAGTGTAAATTGAATATTTGCTAGGGGGGCCGGAAGAGTCCGGCTGAGAGGTTGGCCCGAATATGCCAATGACCCTTCGAACCTGACCTGGATTATACCAGCGGAGGGAAGCACAAAGGCATACTTGCCGCTGCGTTTTCTTACGCGGCGGCTTTTTTGGTTGCTCGTGTTAAAGGATTTTCATGATGCGTAGAATTTTTGGCCTTCTGTTGATCGGATTGTTGGTTGCGTGTGGCGGTACGGTTGATAATGCTGTTTCACAGCCGAGTGCAAGTGCAGCGGTAGCCGGTGATCAGCCGGAAGTGGCGACGATCACTGGTGAGCAATATCCCAACACGCTCACTATTATGTCGCATGATAGCTTCAATCTCAGCGTGGATGTTGTCGCCGAGTTCGAGCGCGCCAACAATGTCAAGCTCCAATTCTTGAAAGCTGGTGATGCCGGCGGTGCGCTTAATCGAGCATTGCTGACCAAAGCCAATCCATTAGCAGATGTGTTTTTCGGCGTTGACAATACCTTCATGAGCCGAGCAATGGATGCTGATGCTTTTGAGTCGTATGCGCCGCAAGGTCTGGATCTAGTGCCGGACGAATTCAAGCTCGATCCGCAGAATCGATTGATTCCAATCGACTATGGCTTTGTCAACTTGAACTATGACCGGGCGAGCGATGTGTTTGCCGGGGTGGATAATCCGCAAAACTTGCGGCTGGAAGAGCTGACACAGCCCCAGTTCAAAGGCAAGGTTGTCGTGCTTAATCCCGCCTCGTCATCTCCCGGACTAGCATTTATGCTGGCGACGGTCGAATACTTCGGCCAGGACAAATGGCTTGATTGGTGGACACAGATGCGGCAAAACGAGGTGGTGGTAGTGGACAGCTGGGAGACTGCCTACTTCACAAACTTCAGCGGCTCGGCTGGCAAGGGTCCGCAGCCAATCGTGGTGAGCTATGCTACATCACCCGCTTACGAAGTTGTTGCGTCCGAGGGTAAACTGAGCGAGCCGCCAACCGGAAACATTATGCCGCCCAAAGGCGCGTTCAGGCAGATCGAGTTTGCAGGCATCCTCAAAGGTACGAAGAACCTGGAGCTAGCCAGAAAATGGATGGATTACATGCTGTCCAGGCCGGTACAGGATGACATCATGCCGCAGATGGTGGTGTATCCGGTGCTGCCTAGTGCTGTTGTTCCAGACGTGTATCAGCAGTTCGCGCCGATACCGGAGCAGCCTGCGACGCTTGATCCGGCAACCATTGCACAGAATCGTGACGCGTGGATTCAGCAGTGGACACGCGCGGTTCTCCGATGACCACCAGGATTGACGATCAACGGTTGAAGGATGGGCGCAGCAAGGCACGTCCTTCAACCGTTGGTTGCAGCCGTCTGGTTGTCAAAAGCGTGGTTTTTGCGCTGCCGCTCGCGTTTCTCGCGCTATTCTATTTTTATCCACTTGCAGTCATCCTCCAGCAAAGTTTGGCTACGTCGAGCGCGGTACAAGCGGGCATTTCCGCGCTGTTTACCGACCGTTATTACGTTGATGTGCTGCTGTTCAGCGTGTGGCAAGCGCTTTTGTCAACTATCTTGACGCTTACGGTTGGTTTGCCCTGCGCCTATGTATTTGCGCGCTACCAGTTTCGTGGAAAAACACTGCTGCGTGCACTTGCAACCGTTCCGTTTGTGCTGCCGACTGTTGTTGTTGCGGCTGCATTCCAGGCCCTGCTTGGTCCAAATGGCGTGATTAACACGGCGCTTGAGTCACTTCCGGGCCAGCCGCAGGTCAACCTGCAAGATACACTCGTCTTTATTTTGATCGCGCATGTTTTCTACAATCTTACGGTTGTGCTGCGAATCGTCGGCGGCTTTTGGGCTAATCTCGACCCCCGCGTTGAGGATGCGGCGCGTGTGCTCGGTGCGAACCGCTGGCGTGTATGGCGCGAGGTAACGCTGCCTTTGCTGATGCCTGCTGTAGCCGCTGCCGCCTTGCTCATCTTCCTATTCACGTTCACTGCATTCGGTACGATCTTAATCCTTGGCGGGCCGCGTTTTGCGACCTTGGAGGTGGAAATTTATCGTCAAGCGATCAATTTCTTCAACCTGCCCGTTGCTGCTGCATTGTCTCTGGTACAAATTCTGGCGACACTGGTGCTGACGATTGTGTACACCAGATTACAGGAACGTGCCGCACTGCCGCTTGATCTGCGACCCGAATCAACCACATTGCTGCCCGTAGCTGGTTGGCGACGACGAGTGCTTGTCAGTGCCGTTGTTGGCGTGCTGCTGTTGTTGCTGTGTCCGTTGTTGGCACTCGCTTACCGTTCGATTGCGCTAGGCGGAGAATGGTCGTTACAGTTTTACCGGCTGTTGAGCGAGAACCGACGTAACGCATTTTTCTTTGTGCCGCCACTAAC
>JASKZZ010000267.1 GCA_030147335.1 Herpetosiphonaceae bacterium
GACGCAAAGACGAAAGTTCTCGAGGCTCGCCAGCAATTTGGTGTTTTTTTCGACCCGTGGTTCAAACCATTTCACCTTAAATTTGTGTATTGAGGTTTGCAATGACGACACGAACCCTGCATATGATCGGCAACGCGCACCTTGATCCTGTGTGGTTGTGGCAATGGCAAGAAGGTTTTCAAGAAGCAAAAGCCACCTTTCGCTCCGCACTTGATCGCATCAGTGAGTATCCCGATTTTCTTTTTACGTCAAGCTCCGCCGCAATCTATGAATGGATCGAGCAGAACGACCCGCAAATGTTTGAGGAAATTAAAGCGCGTGTTGCCGAAGGGCGTTGGGCGATCATGGGTGGCTGGTGGATTCAACCCGACTGCAACCTACCCACTGGCGAGTCGTTTGTGCGGCAGGGCTTGTATGGGCAGCATTATTTCCGTGCAAAACTGGGCGTCACAGCCCGCGTCGGCTACAACGTCGATAGCTTCGGGCATCATGGTATGTTGCCACAAATATTGCGCAAAAGCGGTATGAACTCCTACGTGTTTACAAGGCCCGCGCCACACGAAAAGGGACTACCAGGCGGCTTGTTCTGGTGGGAATCCGACGACGGATCGCGCGTGCTGACGTATCGCATTCCGTACGAATATCTGTCGTCAGGTAAGGATTTGGAGCCGTTCATCCGGCGCTGCGATGCTGAAATCAAAGCGCCAATTGCCGATTGGATGTGTTTTTATGGTGTCGGCAATCATGGCGGCGGTCCTACCAAGGAAAATATCGAAAGTATTTTCCAACTGGATCGCGACCGAGATCTACCTCACCTGGTATTCAGTACACCGGATCGCTTCTTCGACACAATCTTGGCGCAGGATCTGCCAATTCCGGTCGTGCATGATGATCTGCAGCACCATGCCAGCGGATGCTACTCCGCGCACTCCGGCGTCAAGCGCTGGAACCGTCGGGCAGAAAATTTGCTGTTGCAAGCCGAAAAATGGTCGAGCATTGCACACTGGCACACTGCTCAGCCATATCCAAGTGACCTCACCAACGCATGGAAGCAAGTACTCTTCAATCAATTTCACGATATATTCGCTGGAACAAGTATCGAGGCAGCCTACGAGGACGCACGGGATAATTACGGCGAAGCCTGCTCAATTGCGGCACGCGCTCTCAATCATGCTACCCAATCGATCGCCTGGCAGATTGGCATTCCATTCGAAGATGGCATGAAGCCGATCGTGGTCTTCAATCCGCACTCCTGGCAAAGCAAGGTCAGTGTCGAGCTCGAGTGGGGCAGGCTGGTTGAAGGGAGTATTCTGCTTGATGAGCACGATCAGCAGATCCCTATGCAACGAGTGCAGTCGACAGCCGCAGCACGCGGCCGAAATCGACTCAGCTTCGTCGCGGATTTGCCACCGATGGGCTACCGTATGTACCGCGTCAAGTCCGATGCTGCTCCAACGGTGGGAACAAATGGAGCGCAAATAAATGCTCCTACGCTACCCTTCGTCGCTCCGTCAACAGAGGAACCGGGAAGTGCCGGCTACACTAGTGACACCGTTATGGAAAATGCCTGGCATCGGATCGAGTTCGATCCCGAAACCGGCTATATCCGCAGCTTGACTGACAAAGAACTTGCCGTCGAAATGTGCCGCGCACCATGGGCAAAGCCAGCCGTGATCGAAGACAACAGCGATACCTGGGGCCACGAGGTGACAAGCTTCAACAAAGTGATTGGCGCTTTCACCGCCCAGAGCGTCAAGCTTGTAGCGCATGGTCCTGTGCAGTCTGTGATCCGGGTAGTCAGTACGTATGGCTCGTCGAAGCTGGTGCAGGATTTCACCATGTATCGTGAACTGCCACAGATCGATGTCAAGGTGATGGTTGATTGGAACGAGGAGTGGAAAATGCTGAAGCTGCAGTTCCCGCTCAATCTCAACTTCATTAAGGCGACGTACGAAATTCCCTATGGCCATATCGAGCGACCAACCAATGGCGAGGAAGAGCCAGGACAAAGCTGGATTGATGCGTCGGGCGTCGTCCGTGATAGCCACCAACTGTATGGGTTGAGCCTGCTCAACGACGGCAAGTACAGCTTCGATGTTGCCCGTAAAGTATTGAGTATGACCGTTCTGCGTAGCCCGGTCTATGCTCACCACGACCCGTTTATGCCGCCGCCGGATTCACAATATGTGTTTATGGATCAGGGGGTACAGCACTTCACCTACACGCTGCTGCCGCATTCAGGCGGGTGGGAAGGTTCGGGAGTGGTGAAGCGCGCGGCAGAGCTGAACCAGCGGCCAATTACCGTTATCGAAACGTATCACGAACATGGACAGCTCCCGCAGCATGACTCGTTCATCGCGGTCGATCAGGAGAATGTCGTGGTGAGTGCGGTAAAGAAGGCTGAAGACAATGATGATCTGATCGTACGCTGCTACGAAACCAATCGTGTACAGACAAAGGCAACAATACGTTTCCCGCGCTGGGGCAAGGTGATCGAAACGACGTTTGGGCCATGCGAGATCAAAACATTTCGAATTCCACAAGACAAGGCACAGCCGATTGTTGAAACAAATCTCCTTGAGTGGAGCGAGGAAACAACGAACCAGTCTAGCAATGGTCGTCCCTCGCACGAAGCGGTTAGGGCGTAACGCGCTACCAACATATTGATTTATGGATCGAAGGGTCTAGCGCTCATGCGTCTCTTGCTCAACGGAAACGACTGGCGCTTCAAAAGCTGCATCGATGCGGCGTTTTTGCGTGACGATACTGGAATTATCGACGGCCTCGCGCACTACAAACGTGGCTGGCATCCGGCTACGGCGCCAGGCAGTGTGCACCACGACTTGTGGCAGTGCGGCGAGATACCAGACCCTGTACTACGAGCGGAACAGCTTGCTCAGTGAGTGGGTTCCGCAACGAACCACAACGACGGGTGGAAGTGGAGTGGAGCGAACCGGCAACGTCATCAGCACCATTCCTATAACTGTCAAGACGTGGAACGCCGACGTACTGCGATCAGTGATGCGAAAGGCAGAGACCGAATGAGTTTGGACCGTGACACCATGATTGCGCAGTTGCAAGGAGCAGGCCGCTACATGCTCGAGCACGAGCTAACGTGGGGCAACGCAGGCAACGTTAGTGCACGAATCAATGCCGATCGCTACGTGATCACCGCGAGCGGTACGCGCTTGGGAGAGCTGGAGACCGACGACTTGGTTGAGTGTGGCGTCCGGCAAGCCACAGTGCCATCGAATGGGCACAAGCCATCCAAAGAACGGCCCATGCATGAAGCGATCTACGCGGAACGGCCTGAGATCAATGCAGTTCTCCACGCATCCCCCTTTTACAGCACCCTGATTGCCTGTTCTGACGTAATGCTTCCGTCAAGCTGGTTTGTCGAGTCGATGTACTACCTAGAGCGAGTGGCGCGCGTACCGTATTGCCACCCCGGGTCAGCGGAGTTGGGAGCGGCGGTTCGCGAATACGCAGTACGTGCCAATGTGCTTCTGCTCGACAACCACGGCGTCTTGGTCTACGACACCAGCGTACACGAGGCACTGAACGCACTGCACACACTGGAAATGACCTGCCGCATGTGGCTGCAAGCCAGGAGTGCAGGTGTTAGCTTACGTGAGTTGCCACAGCCAGTAGTCGAGGATTTTCTTGTGGGAGCTGCATACAAGCCGCGACGGGAGTGGCGATCATGAAAATGGGCGTGGTAGCCGACGATATCACGGGGGCAAACGATATCGGCAGTATGTTCGCCAACGGCGGATATCTCGTCCATGTGTACACCTGGGACA
>JASKZZ010000282.1 GCA_030147335.1 Herpetosiphonaceae bacterium
TTCAAGCTATCACCTCGCCCTGCAACACCTTTTATCTGGCGGCGAACCATAAGATACCCATCACCAGGAGCGCCCAGCTTGCGATCGAAAAGAAGAAAGGCCGATCCTTGAGCAACAGCTCCTCCGGCGTGCCACCTTCACCTTTTTGATAAATTAAATACAGGTAGCGGAACAGCGCATAGATCACGAATGGAATAGTGATCATCAAGAATGGGAATGGTCGGCGTGGCACGCTCGGGGCATCAAAGGTAGCCTGCGAGTACACCAAAATCGTACACGCAACCACAATGCCAATCAGGTTATCCAGCAGCGGCAACGAATATTCTTCCAAAATGCGCCGATGACCCGCCGCGCTGCCTTCCAGCACCATCAGCTCGTTGCGCCGCTTGCCCAAGCCCAGAAATAACGACAGCAGCAGCACGCACATCAACCACCAAGGCGTGATTAACACTTGCAGCACCGCGGCTCCGCCAAGTGCGCGTAACACGAAGCCGCCCGCAATACAAAACAGATCGACAATAACCACATGCTTGAGCCGAAAGGTATAGGCGACCTGCAACAAAAAGTAGGCCAGCAGCAGCACGGCAAAGGCATACCAGCCCAGCATACCATCCACAAACAGCTGCTTGGCCCACGCCTCAACCTGGCCTAATCCACCGGCACGCGGCAGCACTTGCGTTGAGCCACGCAACGCTATGAGCCACGGCAGCAGCAGCGAGCTTAGGCCAAGAACTAGAATCGCGGCGCGTGCAAGCGATGGAGACAAGCGACCCGAAGGCAACGGACGAAATTTCTTCTTTGGATGCAGCCGATCTTGCTCAATGTCGGCCAGGTCATTCATCAAATACACACAGCCGGACACGATACAAAAAAGAACGAATGCGAGACCAACGCGACCCAGCGCCCACGGCTCGGTAAAAAGATGCTGCTCGGCAAACACAATACCAGCAAAAACAAATGCATTCTTAACCCATTGATTGGGCCGCATGCCGAGCAGAAGATATTTAAGCGCTCCGCCGACGGAGGATTGTTTAACGGTCACAGGTTGTTGCATACAAGTATCACACACTCCCCTTTGTTTCCATACGCTGCTATGCGCCGGACGTCCTTGCGATTGTACCGGACACCCGATGCTCCTGCAAACAATTGCTTGACAGCACTGATCGTGACGGGTATGCTCCAAACGTTGTTTTGTGGATGAGGCGATTGTTGCAAACAGAGTATAAAGCTCGAATCTATAATCTGCCATGGGGGCCTTTGCTTTCGCTCGTCGGCACGATTGTGTTAACACTGCTGCTGATTGCACTGCCAGTTGATGTAAATCAGTGGGGTCGGCTCGGCTATGTAGGTGCATTCATCCTGACACTGTTGTCGAGTGCAACTGTGATCGTGCCAAGTGTTGCGTTAGGGGCAGCGCTCAAGTTTGGCGCAGCACAGGCCCTTAATCCAGTATTGGTCGGCCTTGTCGCCGGTATTGCGGCGGGCATTGGTGAAAGCACTGGATACCTAGCTGGGCGCAGCGGCGCTCAACTAGCACGAATTCAGGATCGCCCCAGCTATCAACGGATTGCCGCATGGGTCGAACGACGTGGCACGCTGACGGTCTTCCTGCTGGCGGCGATCCCACTGCCATTGATCGATCTAGCCGGCATTGCCGCAGGAGCGATGGGCATGTCGTTCTGGCGCTTCGAGATCGCGTGTTTAGCGGGGAAAATTGCACGCTTCGTGCCCGTTGCGCTACTTGGACGTTGGTTACAGCTACAAGGTTGGCTGTAGTCCTTTTCATTCGTGGAGCATCTATGCAAAAGCTGTTGATTGCAACAACAAATCAGCATAAGTTTGGCGAGTTCCAGGCGCTGCTCGCTGATCTGCCCTTTGAACTGCTCAGCCTGCGAGATGTGGGCATCACCGACGATGTTGAAGAAACCGGCACAACATTTAGCGAGAATGCACGGCTTAAGGCCGAGGGCTACAGCCAACTCAGCGGCCTGCTAACGCTTGCGGACGACTCAGGCATTGAGATTGCGGCGCTTAGGGGCGCTCCCGGCATCCACTCCGCGCGTTATGGCGGCGTTACTGGCGCTGCACAACTGGCGCTTGTGCTCAAGCAGCTTGAGGGCGTGCCATTTGGCGACCGAATCGCGCGCTTCGTATGTGTTATTGCAATTACAGGCCCGGACCAGCCGCTACAAACGGTTGAGGCGATTCTACCGGGAGTAGTCGAGTTTGAGCCAAAGGGTGAACATGGCTTCGGCTATGATCCGATCTTTTATTTGCTTGATTTTGACAAGACCATGGCCGAGTTATCGACAGAACAAAAAAATCAGATTAGCCATCGTGCTCAGGCGACACGCAAAGCCAAAGTGTTGTTGCAGGCGATTTCCGAGCATCACGCCACTAAATAATACAACAAGCCGTTCCAGAACATGTTCCTTCGTATGAAGGAACATGTTTTTTGTTCGATGATGCAGGTAGTAACCACTTGGAGATAGTTCTTTTCTCCACCAATAAAAAACAATAAGTAGTCACGTCGTATTGATGTGTTTCCAATAACATATAGATGATGACTTGAAATCAAGTATAGTTGATGTAGAATAAATATAGATTAACCAAGGAGTGAACATGCTGCTTTGCTCCTATACGCAAAGACGTTTCACTTCTGGAATGCATCAGGAGGGCTATATGGCAGAAATTCGTATCCTCACGCCGGAACAACTAGAAGAGCGTGAACAAAAGCCGAAAGGCCGTAGCGGACGACGACGTAGTGACGAACGAACACGGATCATTGAAGAATACAAAGAGCAACTTCGTGACGTTAAGCCCGGCTACGGTGGCGACGTTCAAATGGAAGAGAACGAAGAAAAGCGAACCGTTCGGCAAAATCTTAAAACGGCTGCCCAAGAACTTGAAATTGCGCTTGAGTTTCGTCCAATCAAAGACAAGTCAAAAATTCATTTTCGGGTAATCACCAATGAGGAAGCGCAAGCAAAGCCAAAACGCGGCGGTCGGCCACGCAAAAACAGGGACTAACACGAGCGCAGAGCGGTCTCGCTCGTGTTACAGCTCTTTGCACATGAGCAGTAGACTAGGCGGGCCAAACGGAATCCAGGCAAGCAACCCCCGGCGTCGGCGCAATATTGTATAGCCATGACGAACATACAAGCGTCGCGCCGGCTCATTAGTTTCCATCACTTCCAGCAACACACGCGCTTTGCCAAGCTGCCGCGCCCGCCCATGCAGAAAGTCCAGTAAGCTGTCGCCGACACCATGACCGCGCCATGACTGCGTTACCGAGACGCTATAAATGTATGCTTCCCGTCCCCGAGGATGATATGGCGGTGGCTCGGTCAGTGCGGCCCGAATATCCAGCAAAATCGACGACCCAATACCCAGTTCCTCAAACATAGCCTGTTCTTCCGCGCCATCATACCGTGGACGCAGCTCTTGCGTTCGGAGACCGGCAACAGCGATCGGCGCGTCAAATGCATCAACGGCAACAACCATTCCACCCAACCGTCCTGGCAACGCGTGAATACGTTCGATAAAACGTCGGCCCGCGCGCTGACGCAGTATACCTCCATATTCGTGGCCAAAACCTTCGAGCAACAAGCTTGCAATCGCTGATACGTCGGCTCGTGCGGCAGGACGCACTGTAAACGCTTTGGTCAAACCCGCGCCTCCAACTCGACAGTTGTTACAGGAGATGTGCTCGTCATGCTACAAGCAGCGTAGTGGTGTCGACGCCGCTTGTTCAACCCCTATGTGCCGGTATGTAGTGTAGCCATTGAATAAGCAACATACTACTGCAAAATGGGTGCCGTAGCGAATGGGAGCTATTCCTACCGCATTAAAAAGATCCGTCCAAAGGCTCAAGGCCTTGGACGGATCTTTGGATTAGTTCGATCGAACTTAGCTGCGGTCTTCCAGTCCTCGCAGCAGCATTTCAGCCTCATCCGGCCCAATACGCCCTTCATGGACCATTCGGAGAATAGCTAGCCGCTCGGCATCTAAATCGTTTACTCGTGTTGACGGCGCAGCACCAGCG
>JASKZZ010000309.1 GCA_030147335.1 Herpetosiphonaceae bacterium
GGCACGACCCGCCTTGGTGGAACGGCGCTTTTTGCTGCGCTCACGGCACATCGGCTTGGACTACGTTCGGCGATTGTTACTGCTTGCGCCGAAGACCTTGATCTTGCCGGATTGCCACCCGACCTACCCGTGCTACGCCAAGCCTCTCCAGCCACAACTCTTTTTGAAAATCGCTACATTGCAGGAAGCCGAACGCAGGTGCTACATGCGCAAGCCGCGCCGATTGATATTGGCGCAATTCCAAAAGCATGGCTTAACCCAGCAATCGTGCATATCGCACCGATTATGCAAGAACTATCGCCAAATTTACCATTCGCGCAGCTTTTTCCCCAATCGCTTATTGCCGCTACACCTCAAGGTTGGATTCGTGATGTGCTGTCCTCGAAAATAGTTACAACGACGCCACATCAGTTGATTGATCTGCCATTCGAGGGAGTGGGAGTAATTGTTCTCAGTGAGGAGGATGTACAGGGCGATGAGCAGATTGTTCAGCTGTTGAGCGCGCGTATTCCGGTAGTGGTTTTAACTCGTGCTGAACGAGGCGCGACTGTGCTGCTTCAGGCTGGTGCTATGCATGTCCCCGCGTTGCCTGCAATCGTTGTTGATCCGACGGGCGCCGGTGATGTTTTTGCAGCAGGTTTTTTATATGCGCTCTGGCGTGGCGACGATCCTGTGACAGCAGCGCGCTGGGCCTGTGCAACAGCTGTCTGGGCGATTGAAGCACCGGGCGTTACAGGGTTACCGACTGCGGCCATGGTTCGGCAGCGATTACAACAACTATAATGCAACAACGCCCCTGGTAGTGCCAGGGGCGTTGTTGCAAGTTCGGCCAGCGATTTATTCTTCGCCTGGTTCTTGAGGGCCAGGGGCGAGGAACAGCTTGAGGAAGCCACCCTGCTCGCTCACATTGCTGCGGAACGACAGGTAGTGGGTGCCAACCGGCAAGGACTCGTCCAGATACACCACAACTTCCAGATTACCGCTTTCATCTGCTCGTGCCTCACCAAGATCAAGCACCGAGCCGTTCGGCAGCGTAAGCCAGAACGAAATGCTTTCGTTAGGCGTGAAGTTTTCACCAGCAATGGTTAGCGCAACAAGTGAACGCTGTTGCGCGCGGCCAAGGTCGGCGGCAAGTCGCGCGCCCGGTACATCAAGGCCGTTGCCGTATTGCAGGACAAACGGTGTGATAGCAGTATTACCGCTGGTAACACCACGCGCCGTGAAGTAGTGGCGACCCACTGGTAACTCACCCGGCAGGAACAAGGAACCACCTATCGCGCCGCTTCCGTCCGCTTCGGCTTGACCAAGACCAACAACCGAGCCATCGGGCATGGTTAGCCACAAGGCCACTGCCTCGTTTGCGCTAAAGCCGCTCGCGTTTAGCTCCACCGTATCAAGCTGACGTGCTGTAGCCGGTGTAAATGTAAGCCGTGTGCCTTCAGTTGTGGCAGGACCGCGACCGGCCATCAGGTAGAAGGGAACGATAGCCCCAACACCGCTGTTTTTGCCTCGCGCGGTGAAGCGGTGCAAGCCAACCGGCAGACGAGGGCCAAGGCCCAACTCAACACCAAATTCGCCGTCGTCATCCGCCCGAAGATCATCGTCATCCAGGCCAACAACTGACCCATCCGGGAGAGTCACCCATAAACCAACGAACTCGCCAGGGGTGAAACCTACGCCAACAATCACGACAGACTCAAGCTGTCGTGACGAAGCAACGGTTTGTCCACCGACCATCATCGTTGTCGTACCTTCGGCTACCAGCGTTGCACCGCGCTCCTGTGCAAAAGCCGCGAATGGTACAAACGTTGCGGCAAAAACCAACACCATGAGAAAACGCCAAATTGAACGGCTTTTCACGCACATGCTCCTTGAATAGTGTAAACACCGCATGAGATAAGAGTCGAAGTTGAATACCGTCAGTAGACTGCAACGACCTCCTTCCTCAACATTGAGTACATTTAAGACTCTAATGATTCACCGTTGCGCACGTAGTTGCGGGAAAACTACGGTAATTATCAGGGTACGCGAAGTTCCGTTTCTTTGCAAATTGCTTCTATGCATTACCTCACCCGTGCCATCTTGACAACTGCTAAACAGCTAGGTATAGTGTATTTGTGTTACTATTACACAAATAGAGATAACATGTCGCAACAAGTAAACAACGTGTATCTACCAACCGACCGGCCAGCTGTTACTGTTGATGTGGTCATCTTCACCTTGCAAGATCACAACGTACATGTTCTGTTGCTCAAACGGCGCTATCCTCCGTTTGATGGGCAATGGGCAATTCCAGGCGGCTTTGTACAGCTTAACGAAACGCTTGATCAAGCGGCGCGCCGTGAGTTGGAAGAAGAGACCGGTGTGCGTGACGTGTATCTTGAGCAGTTGTACACTTTTGGCGCGCCCGAACGCGACCCAAGAACGCGCGTCATTAGCGTGGCATACTTTGCGCTGGTCCGCGCCGAACAGCAGCGCATTCGGGTATCCAACGAATCTTCAGAGGTGGGTTGGTTTCCCATCAGCGCTTTGCCCCAGCCGCTCGCCTTCGACCATGACGCCATCATGCGCTATGCAATCGACCGCCTGCGCTCCAAGCTCGAATACACCACCCTTGCCTTTCAGCTCCTGCCAGAAGTTTTTACATTACCCGAGCTTAAGCAAACATACGAGCAGATTTTGGGCAGGGGAGAGCTTGATCGCGGCAATTTTTATCGCAAAATCAAAGAGGCCGGCGTGCTGGAGGCAGTTGGCCGTCAACGTGAAAGTGGCGGACGACCGGCAGCATTGTATCGCTTCAGCACCGCACGACGCGAGGATGATTTTGTTTTTCGCTGGCGAGAAGCGCGAACCGAGTCAGGTAGTGAAAGTGAGAGCGGTTAAGTGCAGCACACAATTAATCAGGCCATTTTAGAACTTGTACAGGGCAATATCGTCGAGCAGGATGTTGATGCAATCGTGAATGCCGCAAACAGCACACTCCTTGGCGGCGGCGGCGTTGATGGGGCGATCCACCATGCGGCGGGTCCGCAATTATTGGCGAAGTGTGCAACACTCGGCGGTTGTCGTACGGGAGAGGCCAAAATTACACCGGGCTATCGCCTAGCAGCGCGTTATATTATCCACACTGTCGGACCAGTCTACAAAGGTGGCACTCGGGGCGAGGCCGAGCTACTTGCCAGCGCTTACCGATCTAGCCTACAGCTTGCAACAGAGCATAACCTGCAACGAATAGCGTTTCCCTCGATCAGTACCGGCGCATATAGCTTTCCGTTAGGTCAAGCAGCCGACATTGCGCTGCGAACGGCGATCGAGTATCTCGAAGGGCATGCGGATATCAAACTGGTGCGCTTTGTGCTATGGGGTGGCGAAAGTTTTGATGCGTATCGACGCGCGCTCAAGCAGCTAGCACAGCAGCCCAACGATTAAATAAGAATGACTTATCGCAAACAAGGAGTTTAGGTGATGACAAAGCTTGTTGAAACATCGACAGCGTTTCTACAGTATTTGGAAGAATGGCACGGCGGTTTGAAGGAGCTACCGCTCGACGAAGTTATTGGCGGTAAACCGGAGACTGTAGCCGCCGTTTGTGTTGATGTTATCGTCGGTTTTTGCAACGAGGGCGCGCTGGCAAGCCCCCGCGTAAACCAGATCGTCGCGCCGATTGGACGGCTGTTCACCGCGCTGCACGAACGTGGGGTCAAGCACTTTGTGCTGCCGCAGGATACCCACGAGCCGGACGCGGTCGAGTTCAACTCGTATCCGCCGCATTGTATTCGTGGCACGCGCGAGGCCGAGACCGTGGATGAGCTAAAAGCGCTGCCGTTCAGCAACGAGTTTACGATTATCGAGAAAAATGCGTTGAGCGCGTTTGTGGATACGGCATTGCCGGGATGGGTGCGTGAGCATCCCGAGGTCGAAACATACATTGTTACGGGTGATTGTACCGATCTGTGTACCTACAACTTGGCACTCCATCTGCGCATGGACGCGAACGCTCGACAGTTGAACCGGCGTGTGCTGCTGGTCGAGGAGTGTGTTGACACATACGACATTCCGGTTGAAACAGCGCGACAGCTTGGCATTCGACCCCATCCAGCCGACTTTCACCATGTAGTGTTTCTGCACCATATGGAGCAGAATGGCGTTGAGATTGTGCGACGGCTTACGTAGCTGCT
>JASKZZ010000310.1 GCA_030147335.1 Herpetosiphonaceae bacterium
CCCCGCTCCAATGGCCAGACCTACGGCAACCAATGGGCGCTGATACACCTGATCGCCCACGGTTTCGGGCAAGCTTTTGATACTGTCTGCCACATCGTCCGCAACGTGTGCTACCTGCTCCGTCGTCCGCTGCACGGTATCGCTCACGGTTTCCACCACAGCCGACGTCGCCGCTTCGCCAGCATCAACTGCGCTCTTGGCCGTGCTTGTCACTCGCTGTGCTGCGCCCCTGGCAATATCTGACACTGTTTCGGCTGCATCAGCTGCAACGCTGCCGGCTTGATGCGCCGCTGTCCCAACGCGATCAGCCGCTGCACTAACTCCTTCGCGTAGCTCATCACCAGCACGCGTAATCACGCCGCCATTGTGCTGCTTACCGTTGGTCTCGGCCCCACCTTGATTTCTACCACCACGCACGCTTTGTAGGAACGAGTCCGCCAGCAGCGCAACTACAAGCGCTGAAATTGGCCGCTTTCGCACCTGCTCCGTAACAGCCGAAGTAATCGTGCCAAGTGTGCGGGGCGCAGTACCGCTGAGACGATCCAGCCCGTCTCCAATCCGGGCACGTGTTTGTGCTATTTCAGCCTGGAGTTGATCTGATTGAGAAGCCATGCTTTATCCTCTTTCAAACTGCCCAACGTTTTGCGCGGCACAATCTCGGTTTGCTTGATTTGATTTGTTCCATGTCGGACGAGCGCAATTCCGGCAGCGGTTAGCGCGCCGCCGGACAGCAGCGACGCCAGCCAGTGCGGAATCAAAGTCGCGAGCGCGCGCACCAGCCCTTGCACCAGATACGCACCGCCAAACGTCGTAAGCAAGCCGCCGCCAACAATCAGCCCGGTTGAACGGGCAGCAGATGACACGTTTTCTTGCGTTTCCTGACGCGCAAGGCGTAGCTCTTGTCGCAGCAAATATACGCTGTCTTGTGCAATGCCGCGCAGCTGCTCCAACATGCTTTCTTCGCCGTCCGCATCGACGTTATCGTCGCTCATCCTGTGTGTCCCTGTGTTCTGCTTGATGTCCTGCATATCGACGCAGCTGAACAGGCGAGCAGATTATGTATCAGAGGAAGCATTACGCGCGCTTTCCTCGTGCGCCGTCGTATCGACCAGCGTTGTGCGAGCTAGGTAGCCCAGGCCCAGCCCTAGCAGCAGCGATCGTCCAGGATTGCGCCGGATGGTATCGCGCAGGTCGTCCAACACAACGTTGATATCGCCTTCCCGCAAATAATACGCGGCTCGATCAAGCGCGCTCGCTGTGGTTCGAGTTACCTGCCGTTGCACGCCGGATGAGTCCGCGCCATATTCACGCACGCTTGTCGCTAATTCAGCAACACGTCCGCTAGCCGCATCAACAGCAATGCCCACCTGATCCGCAACGGTGCTTGTCACGCCTTGTACTGTATCGCTCACGGTGCTTGTCACACTTTGGGCAGTATCGCTCACGGTGCTTGTCGCGCTTTGAGCAGCATCAGCGACCTTGCCGGCTACTGTCTGCACGCCGTCGGCAACCACATCCAGCGGCGCTTGTGCCGCACTGACAAGCCCCAAACCATTGCTATTACCGAGGATTGAACGCGCCTGGTCTTCATGTTCGGCGGCTACCTTCAGCTTTTTGCCTTTTCTCGATACAACATCTTTGCTCAGGCCCTGATCCAGCAGCAGTCGCTCCGCATCCTTCGCCTCGTCAGTTGTATCAAACGCTTTGATCGTAACACGATCCGCATCACTCATGCTCGTCACTCCTTCCGTGGCAGTTCTGGTTGCGTGCGGTGATTATCCAAAAGTAGCAAAGACGGTGCCAATACTGTTGCGGGTGAATCGCAGTAGAGTTGATCACATTAGCTCAACCTCTTCTTGTTAAGCTCGCAGGCCAACTCGTGAGCGGAATTCGGGAACGCCGCGAATACCAGATCGGAATCGAAACAGTGCGCCAGCCCCATCACCATTAGCAATCTTGTCAGCGCCGCCCGCCGTTGTGACATACATATCGCTGTTGTCGTCGCCGCCAAACGTCACGCTCGACACCTTCTTGGCCGGAAGGTCTAAACGCTCTGACTCGCTGCCGTCCGGCGCAAAGCGAACCAGGCAACCGCCGTCCCAGCTTGCCGACCATACATAGCCTTCACCGTCAACCGTCATACCATCGGGATTGCCCAGCTCTTCGGGCGTAACAACAAATGTTTGTGTATTTGTCAGCTCGCCCGTCTCACGATTGTAATCCGAGCGATAAATATGACGCTTGGGCGTGTCGGTATGATACATTTGGCGCTGATCGGGAGTGAAGCCCATGCCGTTGGGTAGCTCGACTTCCCCGATAACGACCTGTAGCTCGCCGCTTGTATCAAGGAGATACAAGCGCCCTGGCCGCTCGCCAATCGGCATCGTTCCGCAAAACACTCGTCCCGCCGGATCGGCGATAACGTCATTAAACCGACCGCCCCGTTCCTCGGCTATCTCGTCAACAATGGTTTCCAGCTGTCCGTCTCGCCACGTTTTGATCGCGCCGCCCGTCATAAACAACAACAACGATCCATCCGCCTGTAGCGTAGCTCCACCAATTGGCACGTCTTCATACACGATTTCGTGCTTGCCCGACGAAGGATCGTAGCGAAACATTCGTCCGATCTCGATATCAAGCCAGTACAAGCGTCGTTCATCAGGATGCCACAACGGTCCCTCGCCCACTTTGCAGGCATAATCGGCGATCATTTCGGGCTGCGCGTTCAACATGTGATCCGTACTCCTTGAGAAAGCTACGAGTGATGTAGATCTGTAGCGCAGCAACCGACGTGCCAGAATTATGGGTATTCTTCCCAACCGAAATCATTGACAACAGTTTGCTTGGCGGCGAACATCCAGACGTTTGTAGCCAGAGGTACTAGAAAAGGATGGGAGTCTTTCACACATTCAATCATGTAAAGTTCTTGGCCAACTACGCTTTTGTAATTATCCACCGTCAATAGGTTCACACTTTAGCTACATTGCGTATCCAGGTTGGACCGGTAGATTACCATCAGATTGAGGCCGAAGCACGATGATAGATCAGCAAAACACGCTCGACGAAGTGGACAAAGTGGAACAGGAGCGACTCGCTGCTCTCGCATCGTATCATCTGCTTGATACTCCCGACGAGATTGTATTTGACCGCATCACACGGCTGGTAGCTCGTGTTTTCGCGACGCCTGCTGCCGTTTTTAACCTGATCACCGCTGATTGCCAATGGACAAAATCCAGTTCTGACGGCTCCAAGTTTTCGCTTCCACGCGTCCACTCGTTTTGCGCTCACACGATCCAGCAACACGATGTTCTGGTTGTGCCGGATGTGCTGCAAGACCCGCGCTTTGTCGATAATCCGCTGGTCACACCTCCCGATGGTATTCGCTTCTATGCCGGGGCTCCAATCCGCACCACTGCCGGCGCTGCAATCGGTTCACTCTGCATCTTTGATATTGTTCCGCGCATCCTCGATGACGAGCAGCAAGCGATGCTCGCCGATTTCGCAGCGATGATGATGGATGAGATCGAGCTGCGGCAACAATGTGTGGAGCGCAAACGTGCCGAGCAGGAGCTTGCGCATCAGGCGGAACAGCTACGCGAGCAAGCCCAGCTCCTTGATCTGGCCCATGATGCCATTTTGGTTCATGATCTTCGTACCGCTCGTGTCCGCTTTTGGAACCAGGGCGCCGAAGCGATGTACGGCTACACCAAAACCGAAGCTCAGAATGTGCCGTCGCATGAACTGTTACAAACTCAGTTTTCACAGCCGCTGCCGAAAATTCTCGCTAAGGTACTGCACGTTGGCCAGTGGCAGGGCGAAATCGTTCATCGGCGCAGGGATGGCACCGAAATAATCGTCACCAGTCATTGGACATTGCAATGTGATGCTCATGGCTCCCCAACGGCAATTCTTGAAATCAATCGCGATATTACCGAGCGGCGACACGCGGAGCGCGAACGCATTGCGCATCTTGAACACGAACGCTCAACTCGTCTCGCAGCCGAAGCAGCCCAAAAGCGTTTAGTGTTTTTGGCTGAGTTCGGCAGCGCAATCGCCACCTCGCTCGACTTGGACACTATTATTCAAACCACAGCTCGCCTTGTAACACAAGAACTTGCCGATGTATGCGTGATCGATCTTGCCGAGCACGGAGCGGTACGTCGCGTCGCGGTTGAAACAAGCGCTACATCAACGCTTGCGCCCGACAACTTCGCCATGATTCGTTCATCTGCTGATGGTCCAATTGCCGATGTCCTGTCCGGCAAACCTGCTCAGCTTTTGATTACAGCACCGGCTCGTGTTCGGAAGACGAACAGTGAGAACAGCGAGGATGGAGCCGAATACCTTGCGGATACATCTGTCTCGGCCATGATTTTGCCGCTTGTGGCCCGTGGTCGCACTTTGGGGACAATGAGCCTGGTTTTGGAGAAACAGGAGCGGCATTACACCAATACTGATCTCACAATGGTCGAGGAACTAGCCCAGCGCACGGCTCAAGCAATCGACAATGCCCAGCTGTTCTGTGCCATACAGGCCGCAGTCCAGCACAAAGATCAGGCGTTTGCCCTGCTTGACACCTTGCTTGCCACCGCACCAATCGGCTTCGCGTTTCTTGACTGCGATCTTCGCTACAAGCTGATTAACCATCGTCTGGCTGAGATCGGCGGCATCTCGGTTGCCGAGCATCTGGGACGTACCGTCCGAGACGTTGTACCTGCCATCGCCGAGGTGATCGAGCCGATTTTGCAGCAAGTCATCGCTACCGGCAAACCCGTCACCGATTTCAACGTAAACTCGCCTGCCACCGACGACCATCCTGAGCAGCATTGGCTTGGAACATATTATCCCGTTCGTGCTGCGGATGGTGGATTGATGGGTATTGGTGTGATTGCGGCGGAAATCACCAAAATACGGCAGATGGAATCGGCTTTATCGCGGAGTGAAGCACAGCTCGCGGGCATCATTAATTCGGCGATGGATGCGATTATCACCGTCGACGAGGCGCAGCGCGTAGTGTTGTTCAACGAGTCTGCCGAAAAAATCTTTGGCTGTCGCGCTGTTGACGTGGTTGGTCAATCGCTCGACCAATTTATTCCTGAGCGGCATATTCCCTCGTTTGGCACAACCAGTGTTACCAGTCACATAATGAGCGTCCCGCAAACGCTCTCCGCGCGGCGCTCCGACGGCGACGAGTTTCCAATCGAGGCCTCGATCTCACAAATTGAGGTGAGCGGCCAAAAACTGTACACCGTTATCCTGCGCGACATTACCGAGCGCAAACGGCTTGAAGCCCAGCTTCTGCAATCGCAGAAAATGGAAAGCGTCGGGCGACTGGCCGGAGGTGTAGCACACGATTTCAACAATCTGTTGATGGGCATTATGGGGTATGCCAGCCTTGCGTTGCGTTCGGTCGAGGCCGGTACCGAGCTGCACGAAGATTTGTCGGAGGTGTGTAAGGCGGCGGATCGGGCAGCGACGCTCACGCATCAGCTGCTCGCTTTTGCGCGCAAACAAATTATCGAGCCGCGCATCGTTAATCTCAACGACCTGCTGCTGGACATCGACAAGCTGCTGCGACGATTAATTGGCGCTGATGTTGAGCTTGTCATGCTTCCAGCCGACCGGCTCCGTCTGGTCAAGGTTGATCCAGGCCAATTTCAGCAACTGCTGGTGAATCTAGCCGTCAATGCGCGCGACGCAATGCCACAGGGCGGACGGCTTACGATTGAAACGGCGAATGTTACGATCAGTCCGGTCCAGGCTAGAGAGCATATTGGCCTTGCACCGGGCCGGTATGTTACCGTGTCGGTATCAGATACCGGCGTAGGCATGGATGAGATCACCAAGCAGCATTTGTTCGAGCCGTTCTTTACCACCAAAGAATCCGGCAAGGGTACCGGATTGGGACTAGCGACCTGCTACGGTATTGTCAAGCAACACGACGGCTATATCAGCGCCGACAGCGCAATAGGCATCGGCACTACCTTCACAATCTATTTGCCGCTGGCGTCCCAGCTCGACGCCGACCTACCGGCACTCGTGGAGCGCGAAGATTTACCACGGGGTCGTGAAACTGTGCTGTTGGTAGAAGACGAGCCTGCGGTACGGTCGCTAGCGGCGCGGGTGTTGCGCCAGCAAGGGTATGTCGTGCTGGAAGCGACAAATGGCAGCGAGGCGTTGCGACTTGTGCAAACACGGCCCGATGTTTCAATTGACCTGATTTTGACTGATGTGGTAATGCCGCAGATGGGTGGCAATATGCTGGTTAATCAACTGCGAACACAACAGCCGTCCGTCAAAGTCTTGTTTATGTCCGGCTACCCAGACCGCAGCTTCAACCAAGACAGCACGATTGATTTCAATCTCAATTTCCTCCAAAAGCCGTTCTTGCCCGGAACGTTGGCTCGAAAGGTCCGCGACGTACTTGAACCCTAACCCCACTCATTTGCACAATAACTATACGGAGCGACACACTACCTTTGCTGGGGCGTGCCGCTCCATTCGCTTTATACATCTCGCGATGATTCACGATAAGCCGCTGCGCAATCTCAAGCTGATCCGGCGATGTAAGGTGCAGGGTAAGGTTAGCCGTATATTCTACTAACAGTAAAAATTCATTAACTACGACAGGAACCGTGTAATGCACCAGTCCAACTTTGCACTCCAAAACAGCCACGACCTCCGCCTGGTTTTGTTGTCCTACATTGTTGCGGTTATCGCATCCTACACGGCGCTTGACCTAGCAGGACGTGTGGCAACAGCGCGTGGACGGTCGCGCTATGCCTGGCTAGCAGGCGGCACAGTTGCGCTTGGTCTTGGCATCTGGTCAATGCATTTCACAGGGATGCTTGCGTTCATGCTGCCGGTTCCCGTCACCTACAACGGCCCGTTGGTCATAGTGTCATTACTTGTAGCATTTGCCGCCGCCGGCTTTACCCTATGGGTCGTCGGACAGCCTCATGTTGGCCTGAACCGAATCCTTCTAAGCGCGCCGATTCTTGGCGCTGGCATTGCCGCGATGCATTACACCGGCATGGCAGCGATGCAGCTACCGGCCTCGCTGCATTACACTCCATCATTGGTAGCGCTCTCACTGCTGATCGCGATTGGCGCTGCCGGCGCTGCGCTGTGGCTGGCAACACATTTTCGTGCAGCACATACTCAGTTTCAATGGCTACTTAAGGGCGGCAGCGCTGTGGTCATGGGTGCCGCCATCTGTGGCATGCACTATACCGGCATGGCAGCTGCTAGCTTTCATTCCTCCTCCGTCATAACCAGCAGCGTTTCTAACGCCAGCAGCACTACGCCTATTGCCGTCACGATTGGTCTAGCGACATTGCTGGTGCTTGGCCTTGCCTTGTTGTCGGGCCTGATTGATCGCCGCTTTGCCACCCAGACCGCCGAATTTGAGTCGTT
>JASKZZ010000321.1 GCA_030147335.1 Herpetosiphonaceae bacterium
TGGGGGTTAAGCGGGTACAAACGCGTTTCCGCGATTGTTTCCTGCCAAAACGTGTCAAAGTCCATTGACGCAGATGGTGGAGGCAGGTATCGTTCCAGCTCTGCCAATGGCATATCAACATGTGGCATACTTATTTCATACCGGTTGTGGCAATACCGGATGTGATGTGCCGCTGCAAGAAAGCGAAAACAATCGTAATCGGCAGCAGCGTCAACACCGTCATGGCAAGAATATAGTTCCACTGTACGTTAAGCTCGCCCTGGAACGAGTTGAGGCCTACCTGCAGCGTGAACAACTCCGATCTGCTCAACACAATCAACGGCCACAAAAAGTCATTCCAGCGCCACATAACCGAAAAGATCGTGAGCACTGCTAGGGCTGGTGCTGCAAGCGGGAGAATGATCTGCCAGTAGATCCGCCACTCACTCGCGCCATCGATGCGTGCGGACTCAAGCAATTCGTCGGGAATGGTCAACATATACTGCCGGAGCAAAAATACGCCGGTTGGTGTAGCCGCGCCGGGAATAATCACGCCCAGCAGGTTATTGGTCAAGCCCACCTGCGCAATGACTAGGAACGCCGGAATCAAAATCACTGATACCGGCACCATCAAAGTGCTGATGATCAGCAAGAACACCGCGTCACGACCACGAAACTCATACTTACTTAAGCCAAATGCGGCCATGCTGTTAATCAACAACGTGATGATCGTCGCAACAACGGTGACAATAACACTGTTGCCAAGGTAGGTTAGAAATGGAAATCGCTGCACTGCCTCGGTGTAATTGCTGAACTGGAAATGCACATTACGAGCCGGCTTGATCGTATTAATATTTACATTAGTTGGCGCGACATCCGGGGCGGTCGGATCAACCATCCGCGCTTGCAGTCCAACCCGTGACAGCATAGCCAGTTGTCGCGTTGTTCCATCCGGCTGCGTAACGTCATAAATCGGCAGCGCTCCTTCGCGTCCGGCGACGGTCACCGTTTGCTGCTGATATGGCAGCAGCGTGGGCGGAAAGTCGTACAACGTTTCCGCCGGCTTGAACGACGATAAGATCAGCCAGAGCACTGGGCCAAACATTACCACGGTTCCAAACAGCAGATAAAGATACGTGATCGCGTCGGTGCGACTAAACTGCGAACCACCCTGCAAGCGTGTGATAAACGCAATAACACCAGTGCGTGACCGGGTAAATGTGCCTGTTTCGGGAGTGTACACGCTCATGCTACATTCCTCCTATGCAGATCCTCGGCGGCGGCTCAATGCCAACTGGCTGAGAGTCAATGCCATCAGTGCGATAGCCAGGACCAGTGAAGCCGCTGCGGCTATACCATATTGGCGATGCTCGAATCCCATACGGAAGATATATTGAACAATATACAGGGTAGCGGTGCCCGGTCCACCATTTGTGAGCACAAACACATGATCGAACACCTGCACGGCGCGAATGACGGAAAGCACAACTGCAACTGTCAACGTGGGCATGAGCAGCGGGAAAGTAATGTAGCGGAACTCCTGCCACAGATTCGCGCCGTCCAATTTACTGGCCTCATACAATAACGCAGGAATTGCTTGCAGCCCCGCGAGCAGAATAAGTGTATAAAACCCCATATGTGCCCAGACGCTGACCATGATTACCCAGAACTTGGCCCACGACGGATCTAGCAGCCATGGGACTCGTTCAAGGCCGATACGCACAAGCCCCGCGTTAAGCAGCCCAAACTCATACTGCAAGATCCACTTCCAGATCAATGCGACGACAACGGGCGACAATAACACCGGATAAAAAAAGACACTTCGGAAGAATGTTTGACCGGCAATTTGACGGTTGAGTGCCAGCGCCGTAATCAACGACAATAGCAGCATCAGCGTTGTCTCGCCAAGGACATAGACAGCGGTATTTGAAACACCACGCCAGAAGAGATCTTGGGAGCAGGTGCTGGGGTTGAGATAATTCTCGCACGACAACAGCGTTTGCAGATTTTGAGTGCCGACAAACTGGCGATTCTGCGGCAAAATCGAGGAGCCGGTGGTAAAGCCATAGTAGAAGTTGAGCAACGCCGGTAGCAAGATAAAAATACTAAAGATTAGCAGATTCGGCAGCACAAACACATACGCCATGCGCTTCACGCCGATCAAACGCTGCAGCGGCAGCATAATAACATCGGCGAGGCTGAGTACTGAGGAAATCGCCTTGAATACCATATCGCTGAGAGCCGGCCTAATGCTTCGGCGATCCGAGATTGGGACTTGAGCCATTGTGGCACCTCGTGATCATGGTGTGAGGCCACGAGGCACACATATCAAAACGCTGCGGAGCATTGATACATGTGCCTGATAGCTATCATTCGTTAGCGGAACGTCCTACTGCTGTGCCGCCTGTGCTTCGTCCACGGCTTGCTGAATCTTAACAATGGCATCATCCAACGTTATCTCGCCGACGATAACCTGACTCAGCCGGTCGCGGATCGCAGTGTTGAGCGTGAACGTTAATGGATGAACCGCAAGCGCGTTAGCCTCTGGCGTGATGTTCGGTACCTGGGCCAGGAACGCGTTCAGCTGCTTGCTGTTCGCGGGATATTCCATACCCTTCTTAACCAGGCCGAGGTGAGCCGGCAGGAAAAGCGAGCGCTTGGAAAACTCTTCCAGAACATCCTCTTGGGTCATGAACTCGACCAAACGGGTGACCTCTTCGGGATGCTTGGTCGTATTGAATGCTACGATCGACGCGCCGCCCGGAATACCGGTGGTACCGCACTCGCCGCCTGGTGTTGGCACAACGTCCCACTCGAACTTGTCGCCGATCTGCTGCGCAAATTGTCCGACCTGCCAGCTGCCGGAGAAGTACCACACCGACTGCCCGTTCACAAAATACTCATTCGCTGCTGCATAGCCACCGCCACCGCCAGCCCATACTTCAAGTGGAGCAAGCTTGTCCTTGTGCCAGCTTACCAGCATATCGGCAGCTTTGCGGAAGCCAGGTGTGTCAACGGTGAATTTCGTCCCTGCATCGTCGATATAATCCGCGCACATGCTCAGTGACACCGGCCAGAAGCGATGCCCGGTACGATCGATTGATACGGCATACGGTGTTTGGGTTGCTTCGGCTACCTTCTTTCCGGCATCGACCCACTCCTGCCAAGTTGCCTGGGGATTGACATCGCTCGGCACGGGAACATCCGCCTGCTGGAACAACGTGCGATTAACAAACATGCCGGTGAGCGTGTATTGCATCGGGAACCCGTACAAGCCTTGCTTATCATCTGCCGCCCGCATATATTGCAGCTTGGCATCGGTCCAGTTCGCTGCCCATTCGTCGGCGTTCGTCATATGCTGCCGCATGTCGAGATATTTTCCGGCAAAGCGCGGAGCATCGGTGATACGCGCCAGATCAGGCGGCGTGCCAGCTTCAACCTGTGCCTGCAAAATGTTATGCAGATCCTTATACGCAATCGTATCCATCACCACTTTGATGCCAGGATTTTCCTGCTCAAAGCGATTTAACAATTCGCGCATGATCTCGCCCTCTTTGCCGTCGTCATACCACGTCATACGCAGCTCAACCGCGCTTCCTGTAGCGGCGTTTGCACTTCCGGATGCTGCGGATGCTGCTGCTGAACTTGTGGCGACATCTGATGAAGCTGCTGCGCTAGCTGCGGTGGACGTTGCCGGCGCGGCCGATGTTGTGCCTGCGCTTGAAGCCGTGGAAGGCGCAGCCGAGGATGTTCCTCCAGCAAGCGTCGGCGGCTCCGATGCTTGCCCGCATCCTGCCAGGATCAGAGCGGCAATAAACAGTAACATTACGGCGGATCGAATGGATTTCATGATGGCCTCCTTGCCTGTAACACGACGTGTTCGTATGGTTGTGGCTACGCGAACTGTGGAAGGTAGTCTTTGAACGTTATCAGAAAATCATCAAGAATAGCTCGGGCTTGACCGATGTCGCTGATCATTGGATCCAGCATCAATGCTTGCAGCGCAAGGTAGCGATCACCTTTTATTGCTGCCTCAACCACTAGCTGGCTGCGGACTAACTCGCGGCGGCACAACTCGGCAATAGCATCCGGAAGCGCTGGAAACGCAATGGGTTGAATGCCTGCCGCCGACATAATACCGGGCGTTTCGACAATCATGCCAAGCGGAAGGTTGGGGATTTGTCCTGTATTTGGCACGTTACATTGTGCATGGTAATGTTGTTTGTTATACCATAGTGCTGCAACCATCTCTGGAATGCCCTCATCCAGCATTGCATAGCGTGTGACATCGCGTAGGGCAGATACCGGCGTTGCCCCTGACACAATCGCATCGGCTAATGCCCAGCGGTCAGCGCGCCGCTTGCGGTTACCGTCCCAGCTTTGCAGCTTCAGGTCATATGTTTCCCACGGCTTTGTTACGGGATCGTGCGTTTGCGATAGGTACTCGCACATATGACTATCACCCGCGGTCGGCATCATTCCAAAAATCTCAAACATCTCGCGGCTAAGCGGCTCGAAATGATGGTAGCGCTGGTCATGCAACCAGCGTTCACGGAGCAACGGGTACAGGTCTTCGCCCGTTTGCCGGTCACGAATGTCGTACACCCAGGAAAAGTGGTTAATGCCGGCGGCTTTGATGTCCAAATGACGCACCGCTTCCCGCGCCACCGGAATGAAGTTCGGCATATTTTCCGCGTCGGTATGCACATGAAAATTCGCCGGTACAGGAATGTTCCATCGATCTGCAAGCACCGCTCCCGCCATGGTGTAGCCCCACAGCAACTGGTGGCACAAACCAAAGACTTTGATGTTGGTATGGTGACTCACCGCATAGGTAAGCCGAATCAACGGATTGGTCAGGTTGAAGTACCAGGCATCAGGACATAGTCGTTCCATGTCACGGGCAATGTCCAGCATCAGCGGTAAATTGCGTGCCGTGTGGGCAAACGCGCCCGGACCGCCGTTCTCAGCGTAGGGCTGACGCACGCCATGCTTCAGCGGAATCTGCCAATCCAGCTCCCACACCTCTTCGCGCGGCCCCACTTGCACCGATACGATAACAAAATCAGCACCGGGCAGCACCTCGGTCCGTTCCGGGGAGCTTGAGATTGTCATCTCTGCGCCCCACGCTTGATTCATTTTGCGCGCCAGCGCCGTGATCGTGGCAAGACCTTTTTCGTTAATGTCCACCAACCCGAGTTCTGCGCCGTGCAACTCTTCGGACTGGATCAGGCTGGATAGTGCGCCAAGACCAAAGATAGCACTGCCTGCGCCAATTATGACAATTTTCGGGGGCTTTGGCATACACATGCTCCAAGGGATTTCAAACCAGAAAAACAAAAACTGACATCGTGCCGCGCTACTCGTACTGCGACTTATCCCAGAAGCCTTGGAACTTGACCAAGCCATCGCGCGTAAATGGGTGGTCAAAGGCATCCTGATACACCGCAAAGCCCGCCGTAACAATGTCGGCGCCTGCAACTGCAGCATCAACAATCTGGCGACCATTGCGAATCGCGGCAACAAGCACCTGCGTTTTGAAATCGAAGTTATCACGAATTGCAATCATGTCCGAGACAAAGCCGCGCGTGTCCTCGGCGTTTGTTTCCTTCCAGCCGACAAACGGCGAAACATAAAACGCGCCCATCCGCATAGCTTGAAGCGCTTGCGCGGCAGAAAAAATGAGCGTGACGTTAACGCGAATGCCGCTCTGTGCAAGGATAGGAATCGCCTTAAACGCGGCGTCCACGCAGTGCAACTTAACAACAAAGTTCGGACTCATCGCGGCGAGCTTTTCACCCTCCGCGACCATTGCCTCCCAGTCGTCCATATGCGGACTGACCTCAACCGATACTGTTTTATCCGTTCCTTCGACCAGTTTTCCAAGCTCCTTGATTACGGTCAGAAACGGCTTGCCGGATGTTTGTACGTGGCGCGGGTTGGTAGTAACACCGTCAATGTTCCACCGATCAATCGCCTGCTCCACCTCGTGCACTTCTGCGCTATCCAAAAAAAACTTCATATGTCGTCCTTTTGTATGTCTTTACAGCGCTGCGGGAAGGTCAACGCCAAGTTCGTCTGCAACCGTGGTGAGCTGCTGGATAACTACTGTCGGCAGCGCAATCTCCCGTTCCCGACGCTCGACAACCGTTTGTGCTCGTCGCTCTCCTGGAACGCGCACCGCTTCATAGCCGTTGGCGGGCAAGCTGTGTTTCAACCCTTCGATCAGCGAGTCGGTGCGCTGTTGAAACACCATTGGATCGGCAAACGCGGCTATGTTGATCGCCCCCAGAGTGTGACCAACGTTTGATGGTCGCTCCCAGTCATCGAAGAAAGAGGGAACTTCGCGCCCGACATGTGCTCCGGTTAGCACGCCGCACATCACCTCAACCGCCAGCGCCAATCCATAGCCTTTCGCTCCGGCCATTGGAAGAAGCGCTCCCGCAAGGGCAGCCGACGGATCACTGGTTGGAGCGCCACTCGCGTCAACCGCCCACCCATGTGGGATCGGAGTACCGTCACGCTTGGCCTTGAGAATGTGACCACGCGCCGTAGCACTGGTCGCCATATCAATGCTGATGGGCGTTGCGCTGCCGGTAGGAATGCTTACACCGATCGGGTTTGTACCCAAGAATACCTCACGGCCGCCGTACGGTGCTACACCGGGAGGCGTATTTGAAAAAGCGAAGCCGATCATGTCAGCTTCCAGCGCCATGTTGCAAAAAAATGCCGCCGTGCCGAAGTGATTGCTGTTGCGAACGCCAACCCATCCGATGCCCAGCGTTTCGGCCAGCTGAATAGCCTCATGCATCGCCATAGCCGCGCCAACCTGGCCCATCCCGTTATCTGCGTCCAGCAAGGCCGTAGCTCCCAGGCGTTGAATAAACTGCATCGACGGCTGCGGATTAATTAATCCTTTCTGTAGGCGTTGGACATAGTTCGGCAGCCGCGCCAGTCCGTGGGTTTCCGTGCCCTCCAAATCAGCTTGAACCAGCGCCCGCGCTGTAAGCGACGCATCCGTTTGGGGGAGGCCGAGCCGCAGCAGCAGATTGGTCGCAAACTGTTCAAGTTCCTGTGCGCGCAATCGAGCTACCGTGCTCATACCCTGAACTCCTCCCTCTTAACCAGCCGGGTTCAGCGGCGGCTGACCACGAAGCACGCGCAGCACGTCATCAACAATCATGGTCGCCGTGCGTTCATGCGACTCTGCCGTAATTCCTGCAATGTGGGGCGTGAGCAGCACGTTGGGTAGTCGTGCTAATGGGTCATTCTGATCTGGCGGCTCCTGCGCACGCACGTCCAGCACTGCCGCCGCGGGACGACCCGCTCGCAGCGCAGCGTACAGCGCCGCCTCGTCGATCACGCCGCCACGAGCTGTGTTGATCAACCAGGCAGTCGGTTTCATCAGCGCTAAACGCTCATGATTGAAAAGCTGTCGGGTGCCGTTTGTTAGCGGCACATGCAGCGATACAACATCGGATTGGGCTAGAAGTGTTGGCAAATCAACCAGGGTAACGCCAAACTCACCTACCACCAGACTATTGCTCGTCACCTGCGGATCAGCCGCAAGCACGCGCATGCCAAATACTTGGGCGCGTCGGGCTAATCGTCCGCCAATATCTCCCAGGCCAACAATACCGAGTGTTTTGCCGTACAGCTCGCTTCCCGTAAAGCGTTGGCGATCCCAGCTGCCAGCCTTGATGTCATCGGTTGCTTCGTTCACGCGACGGGCTAGCGCGAACATGGCGGCAAAAATGTATTCGGCCACAGCGACGGCGTTGGAGCTGCGGGCGAACACCACCTGCACTCCCCGCCTGCGCGCTGCCGGAACGTCGATGTTATCTAGCCCAACGCCGAGCCGTCCGACAACTCTTAGTTGTGGCGCGGCAGCCAACAGCTTGTCGGTAACCTGCGTTTGGTTACGCACGATCAATGCGTCGGTGTCGGCAAGCTGTGCTTGCAGCTCCCCTTCCCGCTGCCAGAGATCCTTGGCGTACACAACCTCCGCCGTCTCGCGCAGAGGTCCAAGCGCCTGCTCCTGAATGAGTTCGCTGATGATGATTTTCATGGGCACGTCGCCTCCTACGCCAGGAGTGGTTCTCGTAAAGCAAGGTATTGTGTTTCAAGAAACTCTTCAATGCCCTGATGCCCACCTTCACGGCCAAGGCCACTCTGCTTAACGCCGCCCATCGGTACGTTGGCCGCGCTGGGCAATCCATCGTTGACACCTGTGATGCCGACTTCGAGCCGCGCTGCAATCCCCAGCGCCTTCCTTGTATCGCCACTAAATACATACCCGGCAAGTCCGAGTGGCTGACGCGCCAACAATGCCAGCAGCGCATCAATATCTCGATACCCGACGACCAATGCCAGCGGTCCGAATACTTCTTGCTCCAGAAAGCGCTCGCTGACCTGCTCAACGTCGGGAGCCGCCAGCAGCGCAGGCCGGAAGTACGAATCCGACGACAAACCATCGGCTGCGTTCAGCTCCGGCCCCTGACCAACCATTTTAAATCCCGCCTCAAGTGCCTGTGCCTGTATGTGGTCCATTTCGCGCCGCCGCTTTGCGTTGATCAGCGTCCCGAAGCTTGTAGTCGCATCGAGCGGATTACCGGTGCGCAGCGCGGCGATTTGCTTTGACATCTCGTTGAGAAACGAGTCGTACAAGGGCTCGGCAACATAAAAACAGTTGGCGGCGATGCACGACTGTCCAAAGTTACGAAACTTGGCGATCATGGCCTGTTCGACCACATGCGAAAGGTCCGTGTCCTCGCACACAATAAACGGAGCACAGCCTCCAAGTTCTAGGGCCAGCCGCCGCATTGCGCCACTCGATTTCGTGTACAACATTTGGCCCACCGGTGTTGACCCGGTGAAACTGATCATTCGGACGCGCATGTCGCCAAGCAGGGTGTCTGTAATTGGTCCCGCAGCGCCGGTTAGCAGGTTAATGGCACCGGAAGGAACTCCGGCATCCATCAGGCATTGAAACATTTCAACTACCGAGAGCGGCGCTTGCTCGCTTGGCCGCGCCACAACGGTGCAGCCCGCCGCAAGCGCGGGAGCCACCTTACGCGCTTGGATCGAAACCGGAAAGTTCCATGGCGTCAGCGCAGCCACGACGCCAACTGGTTTACGCAGCACCAGCTGCTGTCCGCCGGAGCGACTACTGATGCCGCTGATCCACTCAATCCGCCGCGCTTCACCCGCGAACCACGCGAAGTAGTCTGCGGCAAAGCGTACCTCGCCGACGGCTTCCCGCAGCAGCTTGCCGCTTTCAAGACTGAGCGTTCGACCAATCGCTTCGGC
>JASKZZ010000418.1 GCA_030147335.1 Herpetosiphonaceae bacterium
AGCTTCACGCACACCGTCTCCCATCAGGTTGAACGCCAACACAGCCAAAAAGATTGCAATTCCAGGCCAGTAGGCCAGCCATGGAGCAAGTGAGATGTATCCTTGCGCAAGGCTGAGCATTTGGCCCCATGATGCTGTTGGCGGCTGAACGCCAAGCCCCAAAAATGAGAGCGCTGCTTCAGCCAGAATTGCGGACGCCATAGCGAGCGTTGTTTGTACCAGCAGCGGTGCTAGCGAGTTGGGCAATACATGTCGCAGCATAATCCGCACATCTGCCAGACCGGAGGCTCGCGCCGCTTGAACATACTCCTGGTTAGCAACGGTCATCACTTGGGCCCGCACAATGCGAACAAATGCCGGAGCGAAACCGATGCCGATTGCGATCATCGCATTGCCAAATCCAGGCCCGAGCGTTCCCGCTAGCGCAAGCGCGAGGATCAGAAATGGAAAGGCCTGCATGGCATCAACGATCCGCATGACCACCCATTCATCCCAGAATCCCCGGTAATAACCGGATAGCAAGCCAACCGGTACGCCAATCAGGAAAGCGACACCGACTGCATAAATCGATGCTTGAAGCGAGATACGCGAGCCATAAATAATCCGCGATAATACGTCTCGTCCCAAGTCATCGGTTCCCATCCAGTGCGCGGCACTTTCCGATTCAAGCACATGTTCCAAATCTTGCTCAAGTGGATCATATGGGGCAACGAGCGGCGCAGCGACAGCCAAGAAGATGAGCGCGATGATGATTAAAGCGCCGATCACCGCGAGTTTATTTTTCCTAAACCGACGTACAAAGAGGCCAAACGGTGATTCTTGTCGGGCAGTTGTTTGAAACTCCCGGCTAGCTTGTGCTTGTGGCTGGACAGAGGTTGCCATACTCAGGCTCCCTTTCCTTGCTTAACACGCGGGTCTGTTAGGGCGAGGAGAATGTCCACAATGAGGTTGATTAAGACCACGAGTAATGCTGAAACGAGGATTGCACCTTGCACCACGGGGAAGTCACGCTGAAAGATCGCTTCCACAATCAAGCGGCCAAAACCGGGAATCGAGAAGATTGTTTCGGTAATGACCAAGCCACCTAGTAGTCCTGCAATGAGTAACCCTGATGACGTGATAACTGGCACAAGCGCATTGCGAAACGCATGGCGCATAACAACAGTGAATTCTTCTAAGCCTTTGCCCCTAGCAGTACGAACGTAATCTGAGTGCAGCACCTCAAGCATGCTTGAGCGCAACATACGCATAAGCACCGCTGACTCACGGATACCGGTCGCTACCATCGGCATCAGCATTGCGGTCAAGTTTGCACGTGGATCTTCAGTAAAGGGAACGTAGCCCGAAGCGGGAAGCCACTGCAACTTGACCGCAAACAAGATGATAAACATCATGGCGAGCCAGAATGACGGAACGCTCATTCCTCCCAGTGCAAACAATGTACTCGAATAGTCGACAGCGCTTCCGCGTCGTGTTGCCGAAAGAACTCCCGCTGGAATAGCGATCAACAGCGCTACCAGGAAGGAGCCAAAAGCTAATTCGATAGTAGGTGGAAGTCGCTGCATGATCTGCTCGATCACGGGAGAACGGTCAACCAGGGAACGTCCTAAGTCGCCCTGGACCACGTTTCCCAGCCACACAAAATACTGCACCACCAGTGGGCGATCAAGACCGAGCTGCCGCCGGAGCGCTGTTTCCGCTTCCGGTGTTGCTTCTTGTCCCAGGATCACCGTGACCGGATCACCTGGGATCAAGTGGATCAGGGAGAAGACCATGATCGATACCAACAGCAATATCGGGATGCTGAGAATCAACCGACGAAGGATGAACGCCATGATCTTCCCCTTTCATCTACGATACTCGTGCGCGTGTTTCAGCCTTTATTGCTTACTCAGCTCTCGCGTGCGAATAATGCCATCGGGCACATAGGTGAAGCCCGTAACATTGGACCTCATACCGAACACGTTGTTCTGATGATAAAGGTAAACGTAGGGTACCTCGTCATGCTCGATCTCCATTATCTGGTCGTACAGTTGCTTGCGCTTTGCCTCATCGCTTTCAACGCGAGCTTGCTGTAGTAAATCGTCCACGGTCGGATTCGAGTATTGCGAGTTGTTATTGGCAGCGCCGGTGTAAAGGAAGTCAAAAATGTTCTGGTCGGGATCGGGACGACCGGACCAACCAAGCTGGATTGCCTGGAAGTTGCCTGTATCGCTTTGTTCAAGCAACGTGCCAAACTCCACCTTTTCGATCTGCATATCGATCCCACCGGCCTTAAGAAAGTTCTGCACCAACTGGGCTAGCTGCGCATTAGCAGGCGAAGTTCCCGTTTTCAACGTGAACGAGACGTTGGAAACACCAGCGTCGGCTAGCAATTTCTTGGCAGCTTCAACATTGGGCTTTTCGTAAGTATCGCTGTCGCCATATGCAAAATGGCTTTTAGCGAATGGTGAGTGACCGGGCGTTGCCGTTTCGCCAAACATAACCTTGACAAGTGCGTCGCGGTCAATCAGCATATCGATTGCCTTGCGCACGTTCTTGTTGTCTAGCGGCGCTTGCTTTACGTTTAGGTAAATGCCTTGGTAGCCGAAACCGGGCTCATTGACAACCACGAACTTGTTGTCTGCCTGGAGCCCAGGCACTTCTTTGGACGGCAACACATTGGTCATGTCAACCTGGCCCGAGCGCAAATTGACGAGCGCGGTGTTGGCATCCGTGAAGATTTTGTACGTAATCTTCGCCGCCTTTGGAAGACCTTCCTGCCAGTAGTCTTCGTTCCTGACAAGCGTAATCGAACTACCTTTGACGCGATCTTGATACTTGAATGGGCCGCTGCATACCGGCTGGTTCAAGAAATTCTCGCCTTGCTCTTGCGCTGCCTTAGGTGAAACCATCATACCCGAGCGGTCAGTGAGGATTGAAAGAAACGGCGCAAACGGCTCCTTGAGTGTTATTTTGATCGTCTGAGGATCAACGACTTCAACTGTGTTTATGACCAGTAGCTCGGTTCTTCGTGGAGACGTTTCAGCCCGATTTCGTTCCAGGTTGAAAGCGACCGCTTCTGCGTTGAAATCGGTGCCATCATGAAACTTCACGCCTTCGCGGAGTGTGAGCGTATAGGTTAGCTTGTCATCTGAGACCTGATGCTCCGTCACCAGCATCGGCACAATATTGCCCTCTGCATCAAGATCGAACAGCTTATCGCAGATGCTGTTGAGCACAAATCGGTCGACGAGAGCACTTGATTGGGATGGATCAAGCTTGGGAGGATCCGCGTCGAGGCTTATATTGATCTCTGAGTTTCCTTGAGGAACATCTGCGGCAGCTGCGGAGGTTGCTGCACCATCACTTGCAGCGTTTGCTCCACTAGATGCAATTATCGCTGCATCACCGCCGGTATTTGTGGAACCGCCACCGCCACAAGCGGCAAGGATAAGTATCATGAGCACCATTAGTGCTCGCCAAACGTTACGTGGTTGCGTCTTCGTTCTCATTCCCGCCTCCTTGAGTATCGATGCGAGTAAACTCTGACGGCCATACCTCAACGTATGGATACGAACGGTCTAGCTAGATGTAGTGGTCTGACTCCTTTCTACGCCTATCATCAAGGGTGCGTGGAGTGCTTGTGTCAAAAAGGTTTGAATTGTGTGTCACGAAAGGTTGAGGCAGCGTTGTTGAAGACTATCTAGGAATTGGACAATGTGATGATGGTAAATAATTCTTTACCTTTCAATTAGTTCACTTCTAGCATAGGCCGTGCCACTGCTACGAGTGGCATGTTTGCGCTACTGTTGTCGGTACAGGTTCAATGCTTCGCTAAACCAGGACAGCGACTCCTTGGTGAAGGGGCCGAGGTTACAAATCAAATGTTTTACGCCAGCGTCTGCATACTCTTGGAGCGCCGTCGCAACCTCCTCCGGTGAGCCGGTGAGCGCCTTTTGTGGGTCAAGCGGTGGGTCGTTCTGATCACGGCCATGCGGATACACGACGCTAACGCCTACAGTAATATCAAGTGTTGACGGATCGCGGCCTTCTTCTTGACAGGCTGTCTCGATCTTAGCGCGTGGTTCGGCTAGGGCAGAGACGTGACCAAGCCAGCACGTGTTCCAGCTATCAGCGAATTGTGCCGTTAGTCGCATCATGCGCGGCTTGAATGAGCCGATCAGGATTGGAGGGCCTGCGGGACGAGGACCGCGTGGACGCAGCTCGCAGTTGGGGGCGCTGTAGTACGTGCCGGTAAAATCAACCTTACCTTCGCGCAGCAGCGGCACAATGATGTTGAGCGCTTCCTCAAAGCGGTCAACTCGGTGGTCGAATGGAATGCCAAACGCGTCGAACTCAGGCTGATGCCAGCCCGCGCCAAGACCAAGGATTAGTCGGCCGCCGCTCATTTCTTCCACTGTACTCGCCATTTTCGCCAGCACCGCCGGATTACGAAACGCGGTACACATTACCAGCGTTCCTATCTCCACGCGTGATGTGGCTTCTGCAAGACCTGAAAGTACGCTCCATACTTCCCAGATGCCGGTGGCTGGCCGTTCGGGGAAGCGAAACAATAGATGGTCGACCACCCACACGGAGTCGAAGTCGGCTTGTTCTGCTTGCAGCGCCAAATCGCGGATTGTGGTGTACGATGGTATTTGTCCCGTTTTCCCGTCTTCCGCAATCGGCATGACCACGCCGATCTTCATCCGTCCGTCTGAGCTGTTGTTCATATGCGTTGTCATAGGTACTCCTTGTATCTATCGACGACAATGTTGGCTGGGGGCCGTACTGTGGATCATTGCCTGGAAATGTTACCCGCGCACTAGAGTTGCGGCATGCATTTGATCGGCAGCAGTAAACTAGTGGACATCATAATACGGATATGCTTGTATGATCAATAGTCGATACTATACCTCATGGTTGCGACCCTTTATGCTGTTTGGCAGTATGTTGTTCCTGATGCTTATTGCTTGGCGTCCGGCCAACACGACATTTTATTCGACCGGCGATGTACAGTTGTATCAGTCGTATGGAACGCAAGCGCTTCAGCAGCCAATCGAGCTGCCGCGTGAATATCCGGCCTTGTCTGCAGCCGTTTTTGTTTTGCCACAGCTCTTGCTGCCCGAACGATATATGGTCAGTTTTGCCACGTTGATGCTGCTAGCCACTGGTGTCATGCTACTCGTCATTGATCGGCTGAGCCAGCGAGGATGGTGGCTCGCGCTGTATCTTGTGCTGGGCAGTTGGGGCATCATGTTCTTTCGCTACGACATCCTGGTTGTGCTGGTGACCGTGCTAGCCTACTGGGCTGTAACACGTCAACGATGGGTACTTGCGCAGTTTCTGCTTGCACTTGGCGTTGCGCTCAAGTTGTATCCATTGGTGCTGATGCCACTCGTTGTGCTGGGGGAGTGGCACGATGAGCGGCGGCTGCCGTTGCGCTCATTGGTTTCAGGAGCCGTGACGGTGGCGCTTGTTGGTGGTGGAATGTGGCTGCTTACTCCTGATGCAACTGTTGAAATGCTGCGGCTCCTGCGCGAACGGCCAATCGAGTTTGAGGCGGCAGCGGCGAGTGTGGCATGGTTGTTCGGCCCGATAGCTACCGAGCTAACTTATGGCTCGATCAATATAATTTCGCCGCTCACTTCCTGGCTGAGTCCTATCTTGACACCATTAAGCGTCACCATGTTGCTTGGGGTGTATCTTGCCGTGGCTCGTGGGTACGTGTCACAAGCAACGTCTTGGGCGATTACCCTTGGTGTCCTGCTGCTGACCAGCAAAGTATTCTCGACACAATATTTATTGTGGTTACTTCCATTCGTGGTGCTAGCCGGTCACGCAACGTCGGCTTCAGTGGGTGATGCGCTACATGATCCATGGTTGTGGGCGCTGATCTGCGGCTTGACGAGTCTTGTTTTTCCAGTGGGCGAAGCATTCTTTGGCAGAACTGCTCAACTTGGAATTGTGACCGTGCGTAACGCCCTGCTAGTGGTTGGCCTCCTGCGACTATTGGGATTAATGCGTGGCCCCACTTTCTTGGTACGCTGCTGGCTGGCATTGTCGGATGAGGCACGATGGTGGCGTCGACGTGTTGGTGTAGTTGCTGCGCTTGCAGTTTGTCTTGTGGTTGTGAATGCGATAATGCTGCGAGTATTCATTCAGCAGCCATACATGCTTGATATAGGTGCCTGGAACGATGAAGAGATTGTGCGCTATTGGGGCGTGTACCAGCAAGAAACCGATGAGCAGGCAGCAACGTACCGATGGGCGAGCGACTGGAGCACAATCCGCGTAAATAGCGTGCTTATGACAGCTCGACCGCTCATAACATTGCTGCTTGGCGGTGTTCCCGCAACGACCGCCATACCGCGGCTGGTTATGCTTACTGCAGATGACCGTGCAGCAATAACGTTGGAAGCAACATCATCGCCGCGCCGCTATCATCTTCTGCTACCGTCAAACACATTCGTTGACGGAAAGCTAGATCTGTTACTCCAAAGCCCCACCTCACACGTTGCGCCCGATCCACGCGAGCTTAGCATACGTCTAGATTCGCTTAGGATTTCAATGATGGAAGGCTGGTCACTTCCAACACCCCGAACATTCTTGCTGCAACTATGGGCCATTTTTACCGCTGCTGCTGTAGCGCGTCGAGTTGGGGTACACAAGATTGGACAGGTCTTTGGCGCTGCGGCACTGATCATCATGCTGGCTGTCATTGCTGGACGATTTACAATGGTAGCAAGCGCATGGCAAAGTCGATTACTCGTGGTCTGCTTCCTGTGCCTCGTTGTTGCGTGGGGCGTTGTATCACCACGAACAAACACAAACAAGAAGTCGATGTGACTCAGCGCGCGGTCCAGCCAAGATCAATGGTGTACACGGAGCCAGTAATCACGGCAGCTAGATCCGAAGCCAGAAACCGGGCTAGATTCGCTACTTCCGCCGGCTCGATCAGCCGCTTAATCGCAGCAGGCTCCAGCATGACCTGCTCAACAACGTCGTCTTCGGGAATGCCTCGCGTGCGTGCCTGGTCAGCGATTTGGCG
>JASKZZ010000428.1 GCA_030147335.1 Herpetosiphonaceae bacterium
CTCATTCTCGTTGTTTCGCTATCGCCTACCAAAAGCACACAGCCCGCTCCGAATATGGATCGGGCTGTGTGCTTGATCTTCGAGCAGTTACTTATGGTGTGGCGGTTGCGGCCGGTAAGCTTGCATCAGGCGCTTGAACCAGTGATTTAGCAATATAACCCTCATCACCATCAATGCGCGATGCCGACGAAACCTTACTGCCAAGCCGTACGCGGTACCAGTCCCCACTTTGAGCCACCAAAATCAGCTCGTCGTCCTTTTTGGCCGATCCAACTATGGCATTAGTCGGCCCTGGGCCACTGCGAATGTTCGCATTCGCAGTTACACGGCCTATAATGTCGGTCGTCGGGGCTAGCGACGGTTCAGAGCTTGCAGCTGCTGTTGCTGTCGGCTCAACTGTTTCTGTAGCAGTTGTTTCTGTTTCGGTAACGTCGGGCGCAGCAGCGACAGCTGCGGAAGGGGTTGAAGCCTGACGAAATTCGTCACGTAATGCTTGGACGCGAGTGCTTGCAAATGCCAGCACTGCCAGCATCGCGACAAATACCAGCGCTGTCTTGATCGGCTCGGAAAAGCGCAACAGTACCGAACGTGATTGCAGTCGATCCAGGGCTAGCTGTGCAGTGTCGGCAACCGACTCGCCCCAGCTTGTTTTGCCATGGTCATCCTGGGCAACACGCCGTAATGCCAGCAGTGTTCGCGTATCCCCGACTTCCGAAAGTGCGCGCACTGCGCTCCAGCGCACGTTGCTGTTGGGATGGCGCAGCGCGTTGATTAGCGCGCCGCTAGCTCGACCATCGCCAATCTGTGCCAGCGCTTCCGCCGCACGATACGAAGTCAGCCACGGGTAATTTGGAGCCAGCGCCGCCGACAACATCGGAACAGCTGACGGTCCGATATCTACCAGGTCATTGATCGCCTGGGTATGTAATGGATGATTTGGATCACCGAGTGCGTTAATAAGATCACGCAGATGGTCTTGATTGACACGTGTTCGACCTTGTTCCAGCCGAGCTGTATCACGTCCGCCATCATTCTCGGGTTGTCCTGCCACTTCACGACTATGGGTGCTCATTTGAACAGTTAATCCTCCTGTAACCGCTTGCTTGGCGTTTGTCCTGGCGCAGCGGTGCGCCCTAGCCGATTCGGCCAGCGCTGGAGGACCTGCTCCAGCAGTTGTTCCGCAATGAGCGCCTTTGCCTGACGCGGAAGTGTTATGTGTCCACCGCTCGCGTCGAGCAGCGTTACCTCAATGTCCGGCTGTCCGATACTGGCAACTGCATCATTCGCCACGATCAAATCCAGGTTTTTCCGGTCCAGCTTGTCGGCAGCATACGTCAATAGATCGTTCGTTTCAGCCGCAAAGCCGATTTTGATCGGGCCGGTAACATCTACCAGTGACTGCAAAATATCCGGTGTTCGTTGGAGTGTAAGAGTAAGTTGCGTTTCATTCTTCTTCAATTTATGGTCCACCGCTTGCGCTGGTCGATAATCGGCCACCGCTGCGTTCATAATCAGGAGATCCGCATTGCCCACGGCTGCGTGTACCGCATCATGCATTTGCTGCGCCGTTTCCACCCGCACGAAGTGTAACCCCGACGGCTGCTCAAGCACAGACGGCCCCGAAATTAATGTGACGTTAGCGCCCTCATCACGCGCCATGGTCGCAATAGCATAGCCCATCTGCCCCGATGATCGGTTGCCGATGAAGCGAACCGGATCGAGCGGCTCGTGCGTGCCTCCCGCCGTCACTACAACATTGCGACCAGCCATTCGGCCATATGTACGACCCAGCAGCGCCCGCAGTTCACCCTCAATGCGCTCAATTGCCGGCAGTCTGCCACGGCCTGTAATCCCCGACGCCAGCATTCCCTCGTCCGGCTCCAGCACCTGCAAGCCACGCCGCCGCAGCAACGCGACATTTTCTTGCGTTGCAACATTGTGCCACATATTGACGTTCATTGCCGGAACAAGCATCACAGGGGCGCGCGTAGCAAGGATTGTTGTCAGGATCATTGTATCGGCAAGGCCATGCGCAATACCTGCCATTGTATGCGCTGTTGCAGGCACAACCAGCACAACGTCGGCCTCTTCGCCAAGCTTAACATGCGCCGCCGCGTTTTCCAGCGTCGACCACATTTCGGTGTACACAGGACGGTAGGTCAAACTTTGGAAGGTCAGCGGCGTAATAAAGCGCGTGGCTTCTTCTGTCATTACCACGTCAACCAATGCGCCGCCAACAGTCAGCTGACGCGCAAGCTCAATCACTTTGTAGTTTGCGATGCTGCCGCCGACGCCTAAAACGATCCGTTTTCCCGCAAGAATGCTCACAGTCAATCCTCAAATAACGATTAATTGTAGCAGCGCGGATGGCAAGCGTCAAAGATTCAAGGTATGCGGCATGAAGTTTCAGCTATTAGCTACCAATTGTTGAATACCGAATTTCTTGGTTCGTGGGTCGTGGTTTCCCGCCTCATGCTTGATTCAGCTCGTAAATCACCCGCAGCCCTTCCAACACCAGATGTTCTGCAACATGGTCGATCACTTGATCGCCGGTTGACAGCGCGTCGATGATCAGATCCGACAAACCACCAGTGGCAACGACCGTTGTACGTTCGCCAAGCTCCTTCCAAATCCGATGCACCAGACCTTCGACTAGCCCTGCATAGCCAAACACAATGCCTGATTGCATGTACTGGACGGTATTTTTGCCAATCACACGCGGTGGCCGCACAACTTCGACCTGATACAGTTTAGCCGCCGTCTTGCCTAACGCCTCCGCCGAAATCACAATGTTGGGCGCGATAACTCCGCCAATATAATCGCCGTCGCGTGACACAACATCAAACACCGTTGCCGTGCCAAACTCAACTACGATCACCGGCCCGCCGTAACGTCGATACGCTGCAACCGCATGCGCCACCCGGTCGGCTCCAAGCTCGCGGGGTGTATCGATCATCAGCCGCAGCCCTGTTTTGATGCCCGGCCCGACCACTACCGGCTCGACCTGGAGATATTTGCGGGCCAGCTCAACAAACACATCCGTCAGCGGCGGTACGACACACGCAATCGCGCAGCCGCTGACACTGCTCATATCGTAGCCACGCAGTTCAAACAGGTTATGAACCAGCACGGCGTACTCATCCATTAACTTGTGCCGCTGTGTGGAAAGTCGCCACACTTCGCGGCGCTCATCGCTGTCATACAGGCCAAGCTTGATATTCGTATTTCCAACGTCGATAGCCAGCAGCATAATTCGTCCCTTATGTTATTGGCGTCATTCTAGCATCCCTCATCACCAACAGTGATAACGTCTTCACCACTGGTCTGCATCATCCAAACCTTTTTTACCGGCCCGTGGTTTCGGTCTTGCTCCATCCCTACCTCCTACTCCACTTGACGTTTCGGCACAGCTCATGCAATTAATGCGCGAACATATTTCACTCCAATGGAGGAGCCTATGGCCTTGAATAGTTTTGACAATCGCCGTGTTCAAATGGCTCGACAGTTTAGCCAGCTTTGGAACGCGGC
>JASKZZ010000441.1 GCA_030147335.1 Herpetosiphonaceae bacterium
GCATCAAGCTCAACATACAAACCGCGCTCACTCAATTCCTTGCTGCTGCGAATATACTCCAGCCCCGAAACTTGATCGCGGAAAATGGTGAAAAAGCTATTGTCGTTGCGCAAGCCAAGGCCGTCACCAAGTGAACGCTGATGCAACTGACGGTCGCCGTCGCCGCCCTTAACCACGTATGCTGCCGAATTACGGATCCAGCCACGAGTGCTGCCATACTTATTATAGTAAATCACCAGCGAGCGCTCATCACCTGCACGATTGGAATACGACAGAATATCTTCGTTGATATGACCCTCGGGCGCAATAACGTCGTAAAGCAGGAAATGTTCAACCTCGGCGAACAAGTAGCGACGATGCGCCAGCGGAAAGATGACTCGCTCGTGATGCTCGATCAACCCTTGATTGGGCTGCTCGTCCCAATACGCGCGGCGATATTCCATGCCATACTTTTCGCTAAAGCCTTCGATCTGGCCGTGTCCCAGCATCGGCAATCCCGGCATGGTCATCATCACCACACAAATGCCAAAGTATTTATCTCCAGCACCAAATTGCTCAACGGCGGTGCGCTCGTCAGGATTATTCATGAAGTTGACGTACCGCTTAAGAATTTCCGGATCGAACTCCAACGTATTCTTAATGAGCTGCCGGTACTCGCCGTTCTTTTCATCGCGCATCATATTCATGAAGGCACTGTTGTAAACACGGTGCATTCCCAACGTGCGGACAAAATAGCCTTCCATCATCCAGAACGCTTCGGCCAGCAACAGCGTGTCGGGCGCTTCCACCGCAGCACGATCCACGACTTCGCGCCAAAACTCTTGCGGAATCATCGCCTCGAACTGCGCCTTGAGCATTGCGTGTTCTGACCGGGAAGCAATTGCTCCGCCACTGCCGGGCTCAGGAAACCACAGCCGCTGGATATGTCGCTTGGCCAGAGTCATCGCCGCGTCGAAGCGAATCACCGGAAATTGCCGCGCCACATGCAAAATCGTCTGGATCACCGCCTCGCGTACTTCAGGATTAAGATAGTTGAGCTGCGCGGTATCGTTCCAGGGCATGGATGTGCCGTCGTTCCCGTGATAAATGTATTGTTCGCTGCCGTTCTGTCGATCAACGCGCTTAAACACAACAGCGGCATCGGAGCGGTTGAAGTAGTGATCTTCCAGAAAAATTCCAACGCGACCGTCCTGTGATAGATCGGGGCCATTAAAGGTGTATGAAGGATACGGGCTGTACGGCAAGCTAATGAACCAGTCAGGATGTTCAAGCACCCATTTACCGTCAATACCGGTGTGGTTGGGCACCATATCACTGGCCAGGCGAATACCGCGCTGCCATGCTCGATCACGCAAATTATCGACAGCCGGCTCTCCACCAAGATCATGCGCAATCTGATAGTCGTACAAGGAGTAGGCCGACGCTACGGCATCGCTGTTACCCATCAGCTGCTTGATGGTCCGTGACGCAACACTGCGCTCCCACAATCCGATCAGCCACAAGCCGCTAATGCCAGCATTTGCCAGCCGGTCCAGCTCTTCGTCGGGAATCTGATCCAGTGTCGCAATCGGACGCTGGTATTTTTTGGCAAGCTGATCCAGCCAGACAAAGGCATTTTTGGCGATGAGTACCAGTCGCGGCATCCAGTCTCGATCGGGTGTAAAATTTTCTTGCTCATGCTCCTGGCCAGTGAAATCAAACGGCGTGACATCGCCGCCTCCACCGGGTCCACCAGGGCCAACAAAGACCATCTTTTCTTCTTCTTTGATCAAGTCAAGGCTGGACAGCAGACGGTACATATACTTGCCCAATACGCCGCCAAGCTGGCCAAGCAGAAATTCAAGCTGGCCAGTGAGTGAATGAGGGTTTGCTAATGCCGGACTACGCAGCACCGCAAACAGGCTTTGGCCGCCCCCAAAACGAGAAATTTGAGATCCCGCGCCAACACCACTGAAGCTGGGCTGCCCATCAAAAAACTGCTGCAAGCCGCTGATAATGCCGGGATAGGTCGTCTGCTTTTCCAGGCGCTCGTCGTCAAACAGCTCAAGAAATGGGCTAAACGCGGGATTAGCATTTGCAAGCCACAGCATCAGCATTTCTTCAAGCAGGACCTCGCGATTTGGAATACCATCGGTGGTGCCCTGCATATAGCTCTGGAGTTCGTTCTCGCGGCGATACACCGAAGCCGGCGGAAAGTCATCGGCGAATGTCAGCAGTGCGCTGTTGACAGCTTCCAACCCAATCTGCTGCTCTAGGTATTGCAGCGCTTGTTGCATCACCTGCGGATTTTGCTGCTGTCGATAGCGTTCGACAACCATATGCAGCATTTCATCGATCAGGCCCATCGCGTTGATCTGACCGGCGCTAACGGCGCGTTCAGGGAAGTTGACCAGATCGCGGCGCGCGTTCATTTTTTGCGCAAACACGCGCGCGGCATGGAAGTTCGCAAAAACAACGTTTCCACGCTGCGAGAAAAGCGACTCATCGAATTGGTACAGGTCGCGCGCCGTTCTTGAAACATGAAATTCCATTGTTCCCCAGCGCCCTGTCTCGCGATGCGCCATACATATCCTCCAAAACTTGTAAAACTACTCTGCCTCCTATCATAGCAGGCTCTACAGTAGTTCGTTGCAGCCCTCCCCAAAATTTGTTGTGGCAGCCTTTGAGAATGAGCAGCCGCAAAGGTTGTGCCGCGAGTTATTAACGTAGGAACAAGCACAAAAACATGTCAATCCGGTTGCCTGGCAGCACCACGCTCATCGTGACTCGCAGCCGTACCACACGCGACCGCGCACGGACGGCAGGGAGAGCGTGTGGGTCTTGTGCTCGAAGGCACCCATATCGACGGTTGTGTCGATAATGCGGGCGTTGCCGTCTCTTTGAATAGATGCCCGCCATCACAGGCGCGGAGAGTCGAACGGCGCGCTGACCCGACATCGGCACGGCGTGTCACTACGCACAGTACAGGATGCCGAGCGGCCCGCACAGAATACCAGCGATGATACCCGGCACGTAGCCGTAGCCTTTACCCAAACTAATCGCGACGGCGGATGCAATACAGGCGATCCAGACGATCATGGCGCAGAAGAGAAGGACCATAACGTCCTCTAAGGACTGGCAATGCGCATGGATCTAACACCGCTGTCAAGCAGTGGGAAGGAACAACGATTGATCCTCCTGCTACACTGCCTCTCCAAAATGGGAAGTGCATGATCGGAACGAGGTCTGCAGCAATGGTACAATTATGACCGGCAGCGGCCAATCACTCCCTCTCAGAAGCAGTTGATGGTGACTATGTCCTCGTTTGGTGAGTGGAGGGGCTGTATGATTTGAAATGAGTAAGAGTTAGCTTTGGCTAGCGTTGCATCACTCTACGAGCCATAACTAGACGATTTTATGATACGATCTTGTCAAGATGACAACCAAGCATATCTCATAATCGACATTATGTAAAACAGCACCGACACCGCTTCTGATGTAGGTTTCGGTCAAAACTTGACAACGAAAGACTGTGAAAACTTTGCAAGCAAACGCGCGCTACTTCCGAGGAACACGAAATTGAAAGCTCGTATATGACCGACTTCCACACGGCGCTTGAACACGAGTGCGACATTGAATTTTATACTGCGGGTGGTCCTGGCGGCCAACATCGAAACCGAGTCGCTACTGGTGTGCGGCTTCGTCATCGTCCAAGCGGTATCGTCGTCACCGCGACGGAACGGCGTTCGCAGGTAGCAAACAGACGGGTAGCGCTGGAACGATTAGCAGAACGGTTAGCGCTTGCAGCCATTGTTCCGCGTGACCGACGCGCAACTAAGCCCACCCTTGGCAGTCAGCGCCGAAGAGTGGACGTGAAGCGCAAACGATCAGCGGTTAAACTTGCGCGTCGACGTCCAAGCGATACAGAATAAACCCTCATTGGCCATAGCCACAAACCCAAACCCGCGCTCTAAGAACTAAGCAGCAAATGTGTTGGATTGTCCACTCACAGTATACTCGACGGTAAACTCGACCAGATAACTTTCGACGTTTTGATTCGTCGTTGGCGTGGGCGTTTGGCGATGAATAGTGTGTTGCACACTGTCAATCATCACCGTACTACCAGGATTTTGTGCCTCAAGATCATGCTGCGCACGACGGCGTATGTTGTCAACGACTGAAGGCTGATCCTGTTCCCATTGTTGACCATGAATTTGCTCGGTAATATGGTATTGCACAACAATACTCCCAACCTTATATTGCTAACAATAGCTAGTGTACATCATCGTGTAAAATCTAAACTATGCCAATGGCAGGTTTCCAGCGAGTGGTTGCAACAGCCTACTATGCTAGGATACAACAGTATTGACCAGCTTCGACTCGTCACCCAAACGGTGTCACAAACGCCTAGCCACATCTTCCGTAAACAAAAAATGCTCCTCGGTTCGTGAAAGAACGCGACGAGCATAAAGGATTAGGACGCAATGCCAAGTGGAGCCGGCGTAGATCAAGCAGAGAAACTACCTAATGCTGTATGGATAATGAACCTGAAGAGAGTATTTCCCCGTCCAACCTTGTTATAGTGTATCCGACGGCAAGCCACACCAGTCCAAGTAATATTCCTCCGCCAACGGCATCCAATAACACTGATACCGGCAGTGCAAGCATTAGCATAATGCTAATCCATCGTGGAAGAATATTAGCCTGCAACAGTGCCATACCAAAGCATATACTTCCAAGAAATGCAGCCAATACACCAAACAGAAAAAGTACACCAAGCACCTCACGTCCAGCTACAAGCGTTGCTATAGCTGCTAAAGTAAAGCATGTAGTCCCACCAGTGGTGATTGCATAACTACATAGCTCGAAGCGGCCAGCACGACTTCGATGAAGAGCATGAAGCCCGGCGTAAGCTACTAGCGTCAACAGCAAGGCCATGACAAAAAGCACCTCAATGAGGTAGTCCGTAGGTCGGGTGAACACCGTGGTCTGCGGCGCAATAATATCAAATATTGTTGTATTGCAATAGAAAACACCAGCGGACATTGCGGCAACACCACTCATTTTGTAAAAGGATCTTGGAGTCATTGGGATAATACTTTCTTGCTAGGTAGAGCGGCACGAATATGAAGCAATTGTAGGGCCGGTGCAGATGAGGGACATGCACCTAAGGACGGCAAACGATTACGACATACGTCCAGCTGAGTGTGACAAGCAATCCTACGCCGTGCCTTGCCACTGTCAATAAACACAGTGATCTACCACGTCCCGTTTGTTAAGTGGACCTACCGCGCCTCTTTCTACCAAGCAAGTTGCATTAATGCTCCATCATGGCATTAGATTACCTCTGGCACTAACATACAGGCTATACTATTCCTCACGAGTCATGTTTTGTGCCTGCTGTTCAGCCTCTTGCCAAGCAATAATACGCTCAGGATTGATGGTCCCAACAATTGGCTGGATCATTGCAGAATGTTTCATTAACTAGCCAAGTATGATTGCTTCTGGAGTAGAGTTCTTTCTTGCGGCCATCTGGTTGACTAATTCCGCCGTTTTGCGAATGTTGTCATCCTCGGACTCAACGGAGCAACCAGAAAATCGGCCTTGCACAAGTGGTCCCCAAACCTGGAGTTGAATATTTTCCGTCTGCCAATATTCCATCGGCCCTTCACCAAAGTTAACCGCTACCCCTGCTTTCTGATTAACATGAACACCTTGATCCAGACAGTCGAGATGAGCTTGGCTCATCTCAAGTTGATTAACAGCTAGTTGATCGGGGAGAGTTCGTTGAAGAAGGCGGATCATGGAAACACGCATATTAGAAACGCCGAAATAACGCACTTTTATACCCGGGATGAAGCTCGGAGCGTTAGATTGAAACTGATCAAGCAACGATCCGCTCGTTCGCTATTTCAACAACAAGGTAGCAAGTAGTCGCCTCAACAGCAAGTGCAGGAGTTGGCATGAGTTCGGCACACAAAAATGAGTGCCTTTGAAGGCACTCATTTTAAGATTAGTTATCGCACTAGCTAGCTGTGCTTGAGTAAATAGTAGCCCGCAGCGATCACCATCAACGCAATCACGGGTCCGGTAATATTCAGCATGCTTGCCAGCATGAACATTCCTACGGCAAGCAAGGTATAGCCAAGCTTATGGTTACGGTCAGTGTTAGGCAAGCTATAAGCCTTCTGTTGAAGACCTGTATCCACCTGTTGAAATATAGAAGCTTGACCTGCTTTAGGCATTACTAGCAGGAGCAAAAGGTACAAGCCGAGACCAACGCCGTGTGCCAGCGTGAGTAACACGAAACCTACGCGAACCAGAGTCGGATCCCAACCAAATGCGTCTGCAACTCCACCAGCAACTCCACCAACAACCTTATTCGTCATCGAGCGATTCAATTGCGTCTTCATGATGTTCCTCTTGTTATTACTAACCCTTGATTACTTCAATTAGCAATATGTTGTGGTCAGTATGACGCCAGGACTATCAAGCATGTTGCAGTACAGACTACGACAAAAGTCCAAAACAATTAAAGACGCTTTTTGTAGATAACAAAAAAAGACCTCTCCGAAGAGAGGTCTCCATTGGTAGCGGCGGCTGGATTCGAACCAACGACCTTCGGGTTATGAGCCCGACGAGCTGCCACTGCTCCACGCCGCGTCGTTGTGTGGGGTGCGCTGACCTTGTCTCCCAGGCCGAGGCCCAGTACCCGCGGCGCTGCATC
>JASKZZ010000443.1 GCA_030147335.1 Herpetosiphonaceae bacterium
ACCTTCCGGTCGTCAACATGCTTGTGCCCCACCAGCAGCAGGTTCTTGCCCTGCGTTCGCCAGTAGCGCAGGATGGATGCTGACAGCTTGGCCGTTTCCATAAACAAGCGCGCATCCGGCACCAGCTCGACAACGCCCGGCCATTCCATCTCAATTGAGACACAGCGCCGCTTAATGTTGTCGTAGGGAATTGTCGGTCTCAGCGGCAAGCCACCGATGGAGCCAAGGCCCTGGGTGTACGGCGTGGCATTGGCCTCCGACATATATTTGTACACGCGCACGCCGATGCCGACATACTCGCCTATGAGATACGTTGACGACGAGTCAACAGCATTATTGGCGAGGTTCGTTCTATGTCCAGCCCAATTGGGCTGGACTTTAGCATTGTGCGGCGTATGGTGCGTGTCTGTGTGCAGGAAGCACGGTAAGCCCTGTTCGCTCGACTGGAGCTTTTGTCATCACTGACGAGCGTGTCGCTATATCCCCGATGTGGCTTTGTCGGCAGTAACGTAATGGTTATGCAGCTGCCGGACGCCACCAAGCTCCCAGCTGTCAAGATGAGGAAACGTTTATCCGAATGAGTTACGGAGTCCAGCGTACACAGTCGGATCGCAACCCAATGGCTATCATATGATGGCAGAGACCGGAGCGATGTCTTCCACTCCGACCTCTGCGCTTTAAGATGTAGGTTAGTACGCGACTGTAGCTGGCTCGCTGTCCTCTTTCCACGCCATTGTCTTCAGATCATACAACCAGAAGATTGGGCTGTTATTCGATGGCTTGTCATTTTCCACAAGCGCCCGTGCCTCATTGATCAACGGATTGAGATCGGCCTCGCTCAACGGCGCGATGTTTTGCGCCAGCTGCACGTTCTCGTCAATGTGCGACTCCTCGCTCATGCCGAGGATCGCGAGGCTGACGCCGGGGAGGCCCAGAGAGTAGCGAAGTGCGTGTTCTCGCTGCTTCATCTCACCGTGGCCGTAGACCTTCATCGCGATCACGCCGACATTTTTCTGCTCGGCAATCGGCAACAACACTTTCTCCGGGCCGGTCACCAGTCGGTCGATTACGCCAAGCGCGACAAGCACGGTATCGAAATCATAGCGCTCAAGGGCATACGCCAGCACAGATGGACGAGCATGTCCCGTGATCCCGACAAAGCGCGTCATGCCTTGCCGCCGCGCCTCTTCCAGCGCGCTAATTGCGCCATCAAGCGCCAACGCTGCTTCAAGATCGGCCATAGCATTTACGGCGTGGATCTGCACGAGATCGACGTGATCGGTTTGCAGCTCCTTTAGGTTTTGCTGTAGCTCTTTGAGTACATCTTCGCGCCGTCGCGTGTTGATCTTTGTCGCTAGAAAAACCTCATCACGACGTGATTTCATAACTTCGCCGAGTTTCGGCTGGCTGCCGTAGTCGGGGCTGGTATCGAGATACGTGATTCCTTGATCGATCGCATGATTGAGCAAGCGGGCGGACTTGTTGATCATGGGAGCGTCCATGACCTTGATCTTGCCGAGCGGCGCAGTGCCGAAGCCAATGATCGGAACCTGGACGCCGGTTTTGCCGAGTGGCCGATGCGGGATTGCCATGACAATGTCTCCTTCGCGGTACAGCTGCCGGAGCGAACGATGCTCATGTTCAGCAACGATCGTACCGCGATGTGTGACACCATGCTACATCGCATTGTAAGGCGTGAAATGCTTTATCGTGGAGCGGAACTTCTAAAACTGTGAGCGCTGTGTTAGAGCGGACGCATATGCCAGCCAAAGCAATCCGGTATCAATAGCCTCCTACTTCCGACTGGTTTCAGATCGAACCGGCGTCGTTATACTTGACATCAATAAGCGAATCCAATTGATACGTGACAGGGAGAATTTTTAGATGCTTCGCGGAACAAAGGTACATCTACGGCCGTTTATGCGCTCGGATCTGGGTGTTTTCCAAGAGTGGACCAATGATATGGCCTATAACTCTGAGTACAACAGCTTTGGACTAAAGCATAGCGGGAATCTGGAACGAGGCTTCAATGAGGAAGGATTGCTTGGAGCGCGGCAAGGGCTGTTGGTGATTGTTGCTGCGGACGATGTGGTCGTCGGTGATGTTAGCTACCATCAGGAGCACTACGGACCGAACGAAGGTAGCCGCGCCTACAATATTGGTATTACCATCGCTCCCGAGTACCGTGGCAAAGGCTATGGTGTGGAAGCGCAGCAATTATTAGCGGCGTATTTGTTTGCTACCTATCCAATAATGCGTGTCGAAGCACAAACCGACGTTTCCAATTTGCCTGAGCAGCGCGCACTCGAAAAAGCCGGCTTTACCCGTGAAGGAGTGCTGCGTAAAGCTCAATGGCGAAGTGGTGATTACCATGACCTTGTGGTATATAGCAAGCTGCGCGGGGAATAAAGCTCTTTTTACGGCGCTTCGAGGCCGTAGCGCTCAAGCAGTACGCGATCACGGAGAATATCCTCAGTCGCGGCATCATGAGCGATACGGCCTTCTGCCAACACTACCGTTCGCGGGAAGACCTCAGCAACCATTCGCATATCATGCGTTGATACCAGCATCGTTTGCGGAAGCGTACACAGCAACTCGATTAGTCCGCGACGTGCTCGCGGATCGAGGCCAGCTGACGGTTCGTCCATTGCCAGCACTGCTGGGTCCATGGAAAGTACCGTAGCAATAGCTACACGTTTGCGTTGGCCCAGGCTCATATGATGCGGCATCCGATGTTCAAAGCCACTCATGCCTACTTGCGCGAGCGCTCGAACCACGCGCTCACGCACATCCGCCTCCGATAGCCCCATATGCAACGGGCCAAATGCTACATCATCGAATACTGTCGGCGAAAAAAGCTGATCGTCGGGGTCTTGGAAGACAAGCCCAACCATCGCGCGAATTCGGGGTAGTGTGCTGCGCGAAACCGATACACCTGCAATCGAAACCTTTCCGTCGAGCGCGCCCAGTACTCCGTTAAAATGGAGTAGCAGTGTTGATTTACCGGCACCGTTCGGTCCAACCAGCGCTACTTTTTCGCCGGTTTGAATCGATAGGCAAATCTCACGCAGGGCTTCTTGCCCGTCGGGATAGGCAAACGAAACCTTGTGCAGCTCCACAGCGTTCTCGATCTTGACGGAGTCGTGCAGCAACGTGCTTGTATCGGTATCAGAATAAGCTGATATGCTCATGGTGCCCTATCCGCAAACGCCTGAACAGTGATGATCAGCAGCGCAAATCCACCAATCAGGCCAATTCGTAAATCTCGCCTACTCAATGCCGGTGTCGACAAGCTGCGGAGATCACCGGTATAGCCGCGCGACAACATCGCGACGTAGATGCGCTCCGAACGCTCATACGCACGAAGAAACAGCGTGCCGACCAGCTGACCCGTTACTTTGGCACGCCACAATATCGATCCGCCGCCTTTGCCATCGGCCGCAGCCGAACGACATTCGCGAGCGCGCAGTAGCCGTTGCGCCTCTTCTACTAAGATAAATAGGTAGCGGTACATAAATGACAACAGCGCGACAATAATTTTTGGTAAGTGGAGTGCTCGCAGTGCCCGCAGCACATCCAGAAAATGTGTTGTCGCCGTCAACAGCAGTGCAGCCTGGAGCGAAATCCATGATTTCCATATTACCGAGACAAAGCGTAGTAATCCGGCGTCAGTAGCTGTGAGCGTGGCAAACCCGAGCGGGATCGAGAAGAGCGGACGCCCTGGAACGCTGAACAAAATTGTGACGACAACAAGCAGAAATGGCGCTGCTACCAGTGCGCGGCGCAGAATGGTGCCTAGT
>JASKZZ010000444.1 GCA_030147335.1 Herpetosiphonaceae bacterium
TCTGGGCGCGACCGATACCAGCAAGGTGGGGTCATTGGTTAGCGCGTTGATTGACGCTGATGTACAAACGGCGCTGCGCGTCGTTAACGAGGCCGCGGACGACGGCGCTGATCTCCGGCAGTTTGCGCGCGATCTTGTTGATCGGCTGCGGTCACTACTCCTGCTGTCGGCCAGCAACGATGCCTCCACGCTTGATGTGCCGCATGAAACATTGGTGGAAATGCAGCAACAAGCCGCCGGGACAAACGTCGGTCAACTCGTCGCATGGCTCAAGCTTTTCGCCAATCTTGATTACCAGCTCAAGAACTCGCCGTATGGTCAGCTACCGTTGGAGCTGGCTGTTGTTGAAGCATTGCTGGCTCCTGCTACAACGGTAGCTATGCCTAGTCGTGCGGATGGAACGCAGCCGCCGGTATCGAATAGTGTACCAACGCGGCCTGTAGCACCTCGCCCCGCCGCTCCCGCAGCCCAACGTCCTCCCTCAGTGCCCGTTGAGCGACCTGTTGCTCCTGAAGTCAAGCAGCCGCCGGTTGTTGTTGCCTCGGTTGAAGCCTCGCCATCGCCTGTTAGTGGACCACCCGAAGATTTGCTACCGCCGGTGGTCGAAGCTCCTGTTGTGGTTACGCAGCCAGATGGCACGCCGGTGGAGGAGCAGGACCTGCCTACAATGGTCAGTACGTCCTTGCCCGAAGAGGTGATCGAGGTTGTGGACGATGCCGCGTTTCTGCTGGAAGACGTGGAAGCGTGCTGGCTGCAAGTGCTTGACGACATTCTGGCGGATAGCAAGGTTATTCGTGCGCAGCTCGAAGGCGTTATTCCGATCAATGTTGAGGATCAAACGATTGTGCTGCTTGCCAAAAAAGGCGAGTGGCAAAAGAAAAAGCTTGAAGACCGCCAAACGCAGCGCTTAATTGAACGTCACTTGAGTCGCATGCTTGGTCGTCAATGTTCTTATCGCCTGACGGTTGATGAACAAGAAGAAATGCCCGACGTCAAAAAGCAGATTCAACATATCCGCCGCGACGACTTGGTGCGTAACGCTGTCAATATCTTCGATGCTACAATTATTGCTATCGACAAGCCTTAAAGAACGGTGGTACCGTTCATACACAGGAGAACATTATGGATCGCAAAATGATGCAGCAGATTCAGCAGATGCAGCGGCAGATGGAAAAGGCTCAGGAGGAGCTGGCTAATGCCGAAGTTGAAGGCACTGCCGGTGGTGGTGCTGTGCGTATTACCATGAACGGCCATCGCGAGCTGCGTGGTCTTGTTATTGCCCCCGAAGCCGTCGATCCCGATGACGTCGAGACGCTGCAAGATATGATTGTTGCCGCCTTCAATGATGCTACAAAAAAGGCTCAAGATTTAGGCGAGCAGAAGATGGGCCCGTTGATGGGCGGTATGCCGAAGATCCCCGGACTGTTCTAGTTGTTTAGTTTCCAGCTTCTCGTTTCCTCGTCGCTGACTGGAAGCGAGAAGCTGCCGAAAGGCTGTGTTTGTGCCGACGGACGTTGGTCATTTGACGGTCGAGCCAATTGCTCGGCTGATTGAGGAATTTAATAAGCTGCCTGGTATCGGGCCGAAAACAGCATCGCGACTGACGTTTTATCTGTTGCGTGCCAACGAGGAGCAAGCGGCAGCGTTGGCTCAGGCAATCGTTGAGGTCAAAGAAAAAACGCTGTATTGTTCGCGCTGCTTCAATATCGCAATGGCCGATCCCTGTCACGTTTGTACCAATCCAAATCGTGAGCAAACAGCTGTCATGGTGGTTGAAGAGCCGCTGGATGTGTTGGCTTTCGAGCGCATCGGAATTTTCCGTGGCTTGTATCATGTGCTGCATGGCGCTATCTCGCCGGTTGAAGGCATCAATCCCGACGACCTCAAAATCAGTGAGCTGCTGGCACGGGTTAAGGTCGAGCCGATTAACGAGGTAATTGTGGCAACGAACCCCACCACTGAGGGGCGTGCAACCCAGCATTACATTGCGCGTGAGCTGATTCCAACTGGCGTCAAGGTAACGGCATTGGCGCAAGGTCTTCCTGTTGGAGGCGACTTGGAATATGCCGACGAGGTGACGCTGGAGCGTGCGCTGGAAAATCGCCGCGAAGTGTAGCAGCCGGTCCGCTTTCCTGATAGCTCAATCGGTTGTTGTAAAACAGCTACTCTTGCGCCATTCGTTGGCGAAGTTGATGCGTTATAGTGGTGCTGTTTGTACGGCCCATCTGGCCTGATTGCATTCGAGCAGGAGCTACGCATGAGCTTTTCCGATATTCTTCAAGAAGCCCTTGAGCAAGTCCGTGGTGCTCAACTGGTGGGTATGATCAGCGTTGATGGGCTTGGTGTTGAGCTAGCCGCAGTGGATGGAAGCGATACGGCAAATGCGGCGATGGAGCTTGGTGAGGTTGCTGCTGCAATTAGTGGGGCGTCTCAGCGTCTCAGCAGCGGACAGGTGCGCGATTTTATGCTTGAAGCCGAACAAGCAATCTATGTCGCATCACAGGTCATGCCCGGCTACTACGCGGTGATTGCTGTTGGTCCACAATCCCATCTAGGCCGTGTCCGCTTTGCCGTTAAGCAGATGGCACAGCGGCTACAGTCCGAGCTATAGGTACTCTCCTCCCATCTGTATCAGGGCGCGGTAGTGTTTGATAAAGAAGAAGACCCAGGCTAAAGCACAGCCTGGGTCTTCTTTGGTTTAGCGATTGGAGCTGTTAGCTCTGACTACCCATTTTGCGCCGCAGGGCTTCTAGCTCGTTGTTAAGCTCTTGGTCGGCCTCAAGGTCGGCAAAGCGCGACTCAAGCGTGCCTTTTTCCAGCTTTGCCATTGCATCCGCTTGCGCAAGCTGGTCATCCACGCGTCCTTCCAGCTGAGACAGCTTGTCCATTGCGTTTGTGCTGCTCAAGCCGCGTACCGTCCGCTGAATTGCTTCTTGTGTTTCAGCACGATTGCGCTTGGCAACGATCAGGTCACGCTTCGATTTAGCCTCGGCAATACGCGCTTCGAGCTTGACCAACGCGTTTTGCAGCTCTTCTACCTGCTGATCCTGCGTCTCGTACTGCTGCTTGTACTGGTCGGCCAGCTTTTGCGACTGTAGCTTGCGCGATAAAGCCATCCGTGCCAGCTCTTCGTCGTTCGCGCGCATTGCGGCTTCTGCTTTCAACTGCCATTGGTCCGCCTCGGCCTGGAACTGTACCATTTTGTTGTGCAGCTTTGTCTCGTCGGCCATAGCGGCGGCCACACGTGTTTTCGCCTCGTATAAGTTCTCGCTTAACTGGCGAATATATTCGTTCACCATTTTCTCCGGGTCTTCGGCCCGGTCAAGCATCGAGTTGAGATTAGCACTCATAAGATCACGCATACGGTCCAGCAAACCCATAATGTATGCCTCCTTAGTTAGACGGTAGCATCGTAATTATCACGTCAAGTTACGATTTTCACTGCCAATATGTTTCACAACGGTCGCTTTGTGGGCACGCCCACTCTGCGTGGAAATCTCGGTGGTGTTTCTTGCACCTTACGTACCACCACCAGAGTTCGCTCATCAATATCGGGTAGCTGAACGGCGCGAACCTCCTGTAGCTCCCCGCCAAGCTGCTGGATCGCATTGGTTGCAGCTGCTTGTTCTGCTGTAACATCAATGCTTTTGGGCGCGACCCATAAGCCACCAACTGCACACAGTGGCAAGCAATATTCGGCAAGCACATTAAGCGTTGCAACGGCTCGCGCTGTAACTGCATCGAACTGCTCTCGATAGCGCGGCTGCTGGCCTAGCTCTTCAGCGCGCGCCGTCGAGATTTCGACGTCTTCTAAGGCCAAAACGTTGACAATATGCTGGAGAAACTCAGTTTTCTTGCCTACACTTTCGACGAGCAAGAGCCGCGTGTCCGGCCATAGCAATTTCAGTGGTAGGCCCGGGAATCCAGCGCCTGTACCAATATCGGCGAGTGAGGCTGGCGGCTGATCTGCCCATACGGGTGCAAGTGCTAATGAGTCGAGGAAATGACGTATGGTAATGGCACGTGGCTCAACAATTGTTGTTAGGTTGGTATGGTCATTCCACCGCAGCAGTTCGGTCATGTACTGCCCGAACTGGTCGAGCTGCTGATCCGACAGGTGAATACCCCAGGCCGCAGCAGTTGCGCTCAGTAGATTACGTGGCATGATCAACATCATGGATTTGATACAAACCGTGTAGTTGGATGTATTCCATTACGGCTAGCGAAAGATGGTAGCGCGCGGGCTTACCTTGGCATAAGCGCTCGCGTAACTCAGTTGCGGATATTGCCAGTGCTGGCCCTTCCACACGAACTATCCGTCCTTTTGCATTTGGAACCGTTGCATACAATGCGGTGTCATCAAAATGGTAGCCTGGCCGCTCCACAACAACAATTTGGCACAGCTGTAGTAATCGCTCCACGTCGAACCATCGCTGCAAATCCATCGCTGCATCAGCTCCAACAACGAAATAAAGCTCTGCTTCTTTACATTGACTGTGCAGCTGTGCAACCGTTTCAACTGTGTATGACACGCCCCCACGCTGAATCTCAATATCTGAGACGACAAAGCACGTGTTGTCCACTGTTGCAAGCTGCGTCATTACCAAACGATGTTCAGCATTCGCGCTTTGAGTGTTGGTTTTGAACGGCTGCTGCGCGGCTGGAACAAAGATAACTTCATCAGCCTTGAGCGCAAAACGAACATCCTCGGCAATTGCTAGATGCCCAATATGAATCGGATCGAACGTGCCGCCAAGAATTGCAATGCGCCGTTTCATGCTGCGATTATAGCAGGAGGGACGATGCAATGCACCGTCCCTCCTTACACACTATTTTTTATACTGTCTACCGTCGTTTTCGCCGTTGCTCCATCTCGATTTTCAAACCCTCTTGAAATAAATCCCACACGAGCCATACGACCGAGTGCCGATCTTCTGGGGTCAAATCTTCGATATATGGCGCTACAAGCTCGCCAACATCCTGTTTGCTGAGGCCGTACACCTTGCGTTCCATCTTGTTGTACAACTGTGTTGCAAGAAGGTCTGACAGTTCACGGATCTCAAGCTCAGGCAGGCTGCCGTCGTTGCTGTAGTATGTGCCACGCACCGATGTTACCTGGAGCCGTAATCACCGGCAGTGTATCCGGCTGGACGCGCGGCTGCCTGTTGGGCTGGGACGGGCATGCGGCTTGTGTTTGAGTTACCGTTCGGCAAAAGTGAAGTTTCGGTCAATGCGTCGCCAATGTAATCCAAATAGCCCTTGATTTGATCGTTATCTTCAAGCGATGAGAAAGGAATTGTCGCGCCCGAAACAGTCTTAACACTTGTCGCAATTTCTTTCATTGTACTGTCGATGCCACGTACAAGGCCACGCATAACACTGGCCAACTCTTCACGCTCTTGCACCGTCAAGTTTGCAAAGCCAATCAGCGCCTTTTCCTGTGCTCGCAGCAATGTGTTGCGCAGGATAGCGATGTCGGCTTGCGTTTGTAGCTCGTAGCGTTTAACAAGATGCGCCTGCCGCACCTGTTCAACCAACTCGTCGCTTGTTACCGGCGTCCATAACAGCGCAGGAATGATGACAAATCCGATGATACCTACAAGCACTTGCGGTAATACATAGCCGCTCTGCGCGACAACAGGCTGAGCTAACCACCATGCATTCTGGATCTGGAACGAGTACCAGAGCAGAAACATTGCGGCAACCATGATCACGATATAGCCGTAGGTCCGGGCGTTAATCTTTTGCAACAGCATACCTGCCGGCGACCATGGGATCAAAAATGACACCAACGATGGTGGCGCTAGGACCATGATTGCGGTAAAGGCCATCGCAACAACTTTATTTGAAGTCAATTGGCTTTGCACGCCCCACCAGTACGCGGCAGAGCCTGCCATTGACACAACAGCCAAAATCGCGAGACCAGTCTTCGCCGTAAACTGAAAGTTACTGCGTCGTTTCTGGCCGCGGACCATGTCCAAGTAGCGGCTGCTCATGTGCGGTTCTCCTTGGGTGTAATGCTAGAAGGCAATTTTTGCATTGATAAATTATACACTATACTTTACGTAATGTTATCGCGCTTGGATGTCGCCATCCTGATAAATGAATGCTTCGATCCAATCGCCTGTATAGCCTGCCTGTCGAATTTGGTCAACCGTAGCTGCCGGCAACGAAATGCCGAAGCTTGAGTTGATCTGATACGGAACCTCAACCGCGTCGACTTCCTGTCCACGAAATCGGAATGTGGCCTGAACTGGAAAATCGCCCTGAACCTCGCCGAGCTTGACCGGCCGTCCTAAACGTGGATCGTACCACCATAAAATCTCTCGGCTGGCAGAGTTGTACGTTTGGACTGCTCCAAGCGGCGTTCGCTCAACTTGAACATAACGCCAACGATCTTCTGCTCCCGGCAGGCGAACATTACTGAACGCTGGATCGATGGTTGGTTCCGGGGTTGGTTCCGGTGCTGGAGGCGCTGGTGCTAATGATGCTTCGGCAACAGGTTCTGGATTAGGATTATCAACGGGGGGAACCGAAGACTCAGGCTCACTTGCAACAATACTTGTTGCCACGGACGGGACAGGAATTGTTTCAATTGCAGATGCAGCAGGAGCATCTCCGGGTACTCCTGGGGTCGCTGAGCCAACTGTTTGTGGAGCGCCGCTGCCGCCTTCAATGCCGACCAACGCTTGACCACACCCGGCTAATGTAAGACATGCACCAAGCATAGTCACAACGACTATTTGTCCACGTCGCACGAATGATCCTTGATCACGTATGAGGGGCATGACTATTGTGCCTTATTTTTATGCAGTTGTGCATCGCCATCAGTACAAATACAAGCCTACTACAAGTCCTAGAAATTTCTAGTACTGCCGCATCTGCTGATAACAACAATATCAGGTATAGTGAAACTAAACAACAGATAGGCGCCACATGTGGCACCGGTAGCATATATTGTACCATTAGTAGCAACCCTGTCTAGTAGCAACCGTGATTAATAAGGTACAGCCAATAGCTTAAGGCTTTCCAATGCCCAGTCTTGCACCTTTGATCGTCCAGAGTGATTTCTCAATTCTGGCCGATATTCATACTCCAGACTATGAAACTGTTCGGCCACTATTAGCACGTTTTGCTGAACTGGAACGATCTCCTGAACACATCCACTTCTACCGCATAACTCCTTTGTCACTATGGAATGCGGCGGCGACAGGTATGCGTGTTGAGGATATTGTCGATGCGCTTAGCCGCTATACACGTTTCGACTTGCCAACGAACGTGGTGCGAGACATCGCCGAATATGTGCAACGCTATGGGTTGCTTCAGCTTGTTACCGAAGATGATATGCTGTTGCTACGCTGTGCCGATGCTGCCTTGCTTGATCGAGTGTGTGCCGATGATCGTTGCGTCCCCTATATCAGCAGCCGGCTCGACCAACATTCGGCGGTGATTGATCTAGGAGCACGTGGCTTGCTCAAACAAGCATTGGTTGAGCTTGGCTACCCTCCTCATGATATTGCCGGCTATAACGTTGGCGCTCCACTCGCGCTCGATCTCCGGACAACAACTACACGTGGTCAGCCATTCGAGCTTCGCTCCTACCAGCGCGAGGCCATTGATGCGTTCTATATGGATGGCGCAATTCATGGTGGTAGTGGTGTTGTGGTGCTGCCATGTGGCGCAGGTAAAACAGTGGTAGGCATCGGCGCGCTGTTTACCGCTCAAACACATACGTTAATCTTGACGCCCAGCACAATCGCTGCACGGCAATGGATCAGCGAAATTTTAGATAAAACATCCCTTGATCCGTCGGATGTTGGTGAATATTCGAGTGAGTCGAAGGAGTTGAAGCC
>JASKZZ010000325.1 GCA_030147335.1 Herpetosiphonaceae bacterium
GTGAACGGCGCAAGCAGCTTGGCCAGCGTCACCAGACAGGTGTACAGCGTTGTGTACGCCGCTTCTTTGTCCGCGTCGTTCTCACCTTTCCAGAACCGGCGTCGGTTGCGCCGCACGTACCAGTTCGATAGCTCTTCAACAAACGCTTCGATCCGCTTGGTCGGTTGGTAGATGTCGAACGCTTCAAGATCTGCCGTGACCTCGCGCACCAGCTTGTTGAGACTTGCCAGCGCCCACTTGTCGATTGGCTGCAACGAGTCTCGATTGAACTCCTTGCTTGGCTTCCAGCCGTCGAGGTTGGCATAGGTCACAAAGAAGCTGTAGGTGTTCCACAGCGTCAACATGAACTGGCGTAGCATCTCGGCGACAAGGTCGGGACCAAAGCGGCGTGTGTTGTACGGCGGCGCGCTGGCGAACATGTACCAGCGCATCGCATCCGCGCCGTACTGCTCCATCAGTGCGAACGGATCGACGGTGTTGCCTTTTGACTTCGACATTTTCTCACCGTTGCTGGCGATCAGCAGTCCAAGACAGATCACATTCTTGAAGGCGGGACGGTCGAATAACACCGTGCTCAGCGCATGCAGTGTGTAGAACCAACCACGAGTTTGATCGATCGCCTCAGAGATGAAGTCGGCCTGCTGCGCGATCTGGAACAGCTCCTGGTTCTCAAACGGATAGTGCCATTGTGCGATTGGCATAGCACCACTGTCGAACCATGCGTCGGCCACGTCGGGAACGCGACTCATCGAGCCGCCGCAGTCGCCGCAATCCCAGCTGGGCGTGTCAACATAGGGCCGGTGCAGATCGAGCTGTGACAAGTCCTCGCCCGCTCGTTCGCTTAGCTCTGCTACCGAGCCGATGACCTCCACCTTGCCGCAGCCTTCGCAGATCCAGATAGGCAGCGGCGTGCCCCAATAGCGTTCGCGCGAGATTGCCCAGTCGATGTTGTTTTCAAGCCAGTTGCCGAAACGTCCGCTCTTGATATGCTCGGGCACCCAATGGATTTGCTGGTTCAGCGCTACGAGTCGATCTTTTTTTGCTGTCGTGCGGATGTACCACGAGCGTTTGGCAAAGTTGAGTAGGGCCGTTTTGCAGCGCCAGCAGAACGGATAGGTGTGCTTGACGCGCGCGCTCTTGAACATCAGGCCGCGTGTTTTAAGATTACGCGAGATCAACGGATCGGCGTCTTTGAAGAACATGCCGCCAAAGCCAAGCTCATTGAACTCTGGCAGCACGTTGCCCGTAAGATCGACCGAGAAAAGCGTGGGCAAGCCGTATTTGCGCCCGATCTCAAGGTCGCCATACGCAGGAGCGATATGCACAATGCCGGTGCCGTCTTCCAACGACACAAAATCGTCTGCCACAACGCGGTACGCTGTATTGAGGTCCACGGTATCACCCGCGCCAGGAACACCGGTAAACAGGTTTTCGTAACGCGCGTCAACGAGATCGGACCCATTGAATGTTTCAAGTGTTTGAGCATCCTCGCCGAGCACCTGCGTCACCAACGCCGCAGCCAGGATGTAGCGCGCGCCGTCCTTTTCCGCCAGAACATAGTCGGCGTCGGGCTTGACAGCGAGCGCGACATTGGCCGGAAGCGTCCAGGGCGTAGTCGTCCAGGCAAGAAACGCGGCATCCTGTAGCTTCTGAGCAAGTGCGTGGTCGGTCGGCTGCACCTTGAACGCAATCCAAACCGAAGGATCGTCGGTGTTTTCCTGGTAGCCCTGCGCTACTTCGGCGTCGGCAAGCGTTGTACCGCAGCGCGGACAATGCCACGTCGTCTTGTAATCGCGGAACAGAAGATCACGATCCCACAGTTGGCGCATGATCCACCACAGCGACTCGATGTACGAGTTGTCGTAGGTGGTGTATGGATTTTCAAGATCGAGCCAGTAGCCGATGCGCTCCGTCAGTTGCTCAAACTGATCGACATATCGGTTGACGCTCGCCTTGCACGCCTTGTTGAATGCCTCGATGCCATACTTCTCGATATCGGGCTTGCCCTTAAAACCAAGTTCTTTCTCGACCTCGACCTCGACCGGCAGGCCATGAGTATCCCAGCCACCACGCGCACCGATGACGTAGCGGCCCTGCATGCGCCGAAAGCGGTTGATGATGTCTTTGGTAACGCGCGCTTCAACATGATGCACGCCCGGCTTGCCGTTGGCAGTCGGCGGTCCCTCGAAAAAGATGAATGGATTGTTGCGATCGCCGCTATTGAGCGACTGCTTAACCGTGTCGCTATCTTTCCACCACGCCAGGATCTCTTGTTCCAGCGCCGGAAACGAGACACGCGTATCAACTGGTTTAAATGCCATGGCGTACTCCATATGAGGCGTGAGGTCCGAGGCATGGGGTTTCCGCTTGGGTACCGTCTTCCCTCATGCTTGAACCTGAAGCCTTAAAAACAAAAAACCCCGCCCCCATATAGGGACGAGGCGCTTCAATGTTTAGCCCCGCGGTACCACCCCGCTTGACGCTCGTCGGCGTCCACTTAGCGAGCTGCTATCACAGCTCCGTCACGGGTAACGGGCGACGAACCCGAATCAACTTACTACGTGCACAGCATGAGTTACAGCTGCCGTACTGGTTCAGCGATCAGCTCAGGGGTGATTTTCAACGTGTCTGCCGTGTCTGTTTTCACCAATCACAAACTCTCTGGTACGGCGCAACCGTCTACTCGTCCCCATCGTTGCTTTTATGCAGCAAAGTATAGAGGATCGGATAAAAGGCGTCAAGGCTTGGACCCAAAATACAAAGGGGCAGGCAGGCGCATGGTTGTACGTTGTTTAGTCGAGTCTTCGCTCCAGCACCGAAACGAACAGCGCGAAGCATACAAAGATATGCACGTGACTGAGCGACCTTGCTTGGTTGACAACTGGCGCGGAAGTGGTAGGGCACAACCCATTCTGGTCTGGCATAACCCTTGCTCCACGAAGGTCCGCACTCTACTACGCTGGACCGTTTCCGTGCTTCATAGGTGTTGTCCGAAAAAAGCAGTGTGTCACAATCACCAAAAGTAGGAGTTTCGATCCCTTGTTGCTTAACTTGACCTTTCAGCAGATAAGTTTTTTGATTATTCTGATCGTCGCGTTTGGATTACTGCTGACCGAGCGCTTGCGCAATGATCTTGTTGCGGTACTCATTATTCTGTCCTTGTATGGTACCGGCGTGCTCAGCGCGGAAGAAGCATTAGCAGGCTTCAGCAGCGAGCCGGCGATTGTGGTGGCGGCGATCTTTGTGTTAAGTGGAGCGCTTAATCAAACCGGCTTGTCGGAAACGATTGGCGGATGGATTGGCCGCTTGGCCGGAAGTAGTCTCAATCGCTCACTGGCTGTAATCATGCCGTCGGTAGCGCTGCTTTCGGCGTTCACGCATCATCTAACAACAACTGCGATGATGTTGCCGGTCACATTGACGCTAGGACGTGAGCGCGGTATAGCTCCGTCCAAGCTGCTGATGCCCTTATCGATTGCCGCCTCGCTTGGTACGACGATCACCATTATTGGCGCTCCGGCCTTTATTATTGCCAGTGGAATTCTCCAGCAGGCAGGGCGGCCCGGCCTTGGCATCTTCTCGATTGCGCCGATTGGCATTGTGCTTTCGATTCTTGGTACCGTATTCATGTTGGTCGTAGGGCGCTTTTTGCTGCCGGATCGTGGCGAAAGCGACGATGCTGTGGGCCGTTTTCGGCTTGACGACTATTTTACCGAGCTGACAATATTGCCGAACTCGCCCTTTCTGGATATGACAGTTGGCGAGGTGCGGGCCGATGAACGCTACAAATTCAACGTGGTTGGCTTGGTACGCAATGGCCGCAAGCTGCGACGACCTTTAGCGAAGCGCCGGTTGCGAGAAGGCGACGTGCTGCTGGTACGCACAACGCCCGAGGAGTTGGTTGAGTTTCGGCAGGAATCAGGCGTTGAGCTACAGCCTGTGGCGAAGTATGGAACCGAGGCTAACTCACAGCACAATGATGACGATGATGTGGCCGACCAACTGGTACAGGCGGTGGTGGCGCCCAACTCCGATCTGGTTAACCACACGATTGGCGAGATCGATTTTCGCCGTCGTTTCGGCGCGATTGTTGTCAGTATGTGGCGGCAGGAAGGCTGGCTCGACCGAGAGTTGGCACAGATCGAGCTACAGGCTGGTGATGTGCTGGTGCTGCAAGGCGACGCGGATCAGCTTGCTCGTGTACAAACCGATCCTGGATTTTTGATGCTGGTTCCGTTTCAGGGCGAAACCCGGCTCCGTCGTAAAGCGCGACTATCGGGCGCGATCATGCTTGCAACGGTAGCAGCGGCAGCGACGAACTTGTTGAGCATCGAGATGGCGGCGATTGCGGGAGCCCTTGCGATGATCATGACACGCTGTATCACCGCTCGCCAAGCGTATCGGGCGATTGATGCGCGCATTTTTGTGTTTATCGCTGGGGCACTGCCACTTGGATTGGCGATGCAAAAAAGCGGCGTTTCCGATTTACTGGCCGGCTGGTTACAGGCTGCAATGGGTGGCTGGAATCAAACTGTTATTCTGTTGGTTATATTTGCGATTGTGGGGGTGCTGACACAGTTTATGTCGGACGCTGCTACCACAGCCGTGTTTGCGCCGGTCGCCGTGGCATTGGCGCAAGCGCTTGGACAAGCACCCGAAGCGTATGTTGTTACGGTTGCAATGGCGTCGGTCGCCTCGTTTCTGACGCCGATTGGCCACCACGGCAATTTGTTGGTGTACGG
>JASKZZ010000457.1 GCA_030147335.1 Herpetosiphonaceae bacterium
TCGACCACGTGTAACCACTTTGGCCAGCAAATTCTTGATCGGCCTGCACGCGCTACGATCACCACGCGAGCTAGCGATGATTTTGCTTACGTCGGTGGCAATCTGGCTGACAGAAACAGGCAAGTATTGGGTTATTGCCCAGGCGTTTCCCGCGCTCAACGTAAACTTCCCGGTCCTGATGCTGATGACGGCAGTTGTTAACCTCGCAACCACGATTCCTTCCGCCCCAGGCTATGTCGGCACCTTTGATAAGCCGGGTATCGCAATTCTTACAGCGTTTGGACAACCTGAAAATATTGCGGCCGCCTATACAATTGTGCTGCATGTCGCGCTGTGGCTGCCAATCACATTGCTTGGCTTTCTTTTTATGGCTAAGGAAAGCCTGCGTTGGCGCGAACTTAACAGGCTCACCAACGACGAGCCAAGCACGCAGCCTGCCGTTCTTGTAGAATAAATCAGCTTACCATCCTGAGTGAATAACGTATGAATATCGCAATAATTGGCGGTGGTTTCGCGGGCTTGACGGCTGCACACGAGCTACTTAATGCGGGGCAACGTGTTACCGTATTTGAGGCGGCACCGCATGTCGGCGGCCTGGCAGCAGGATTTAAGGCTCCACATTGGGAGTGGACGCTTGAAAAATTTTATCATCATATCTTCACGACCGACAACGCCATTATCAATCTTGCAAAGGGCATCGGCGTTGAAGATTTGCTTTTCTTCAACAAACAAACAACCGCGTTTTTCTGTCCCGAACACGGAATGCATCCCGTCTCAACTATCGGTATCCTTTCCAATCCACATCTTTCACTAATTGATCGTGTTCGTTTTGGCGTCAGTGGTGTACAGCTTAAGCTACGTAACGACTGGCAACAGCTGGAAAAAGTGACCGCGGAGCAGCATCTGGTGCGATGGGCTGGTAGACGCGGCTATGATGCAATGTGGCGACCACTTTTTGACGGCAAGTTTGGGCCGTATGCGCCCGAAGTTAACGCAGCATGGATCTGGGCACGCGCTAAAACTCGCTCATTCAAGCTTGGCTACTTCAAAGGGGGATTTCAAGCATTTGCCGATGCGTTAGCGGCGCATCTGGAGCGACAAGGCGGTACGATTCATCTTGGCAATGCGGTTGAACGTGTCGAGCAGACCGACGACGGCTGGACGATTTTGCACAACGGTACGCTCCATCATTTTGACCGTGTGATTGTTGCTTCAGCACCAGGTGTACTCACCAAGCTTGTCCCGGCACTGCCCGGCGAATACACAGAAAAGCTGCGGTCGCTCAAATCAATGGGCGCGGTAGTCATGGTTGCGTCGCTGCATCATCAGCTGCTGACGAACGGCGCGTATTGGCTCAATATCACCAAAGGTGTTTTACCATTCCTGGCGCTGGTTGAGCATACCAACATGATCGACCGTCGCCACTACGGCGGAGATCGGCTCATTTACTGTGGCGATTACCTGCCCGCTGATCATCGCTACTTCGCAATGGATGAAGCAACAGTCAGCCAGGAGTGGCTGCAATCGCTGACTGCGGCTAACCCTCAATTCAAACCCGACTGGGTCAAACAAACATGGCTATTCCGAGAGCGTTATGCACAGCCAGTTGTAGCCGTTAATCATTCTCCTAACGTACCGACGTTGCGAACGCCGCTACCGGGCTTGTTTTTCGCCAGCCTTGCACATGTTTATCCTTGGGATCGTGGGACAAACTTTGCGGTTGAACTAGGGCAGCGCGTGGCGCGCGAGGTGCTATCTCAACAATGAGCTGCAAGTTCCAAGCTTCCAGTCATGAGCCAAAGGCCGTGAACTTGGAATCTAAAGTACAGTTCCTGGGACTCGCATATGGTTGAGGAATCTGTTTCAACAGGAAGTTTACTGCTTCGTCTTCTAGCTGTTTTGCTCCTGGTGGGACTCAACGGCTTCTTTGTGGCGGCTGAGTTCGCTTTGGTAGGGGCGCGTTCATCGCGCCTCGATCAGCTTGCCGAAGAAGGACGTGGCTCGGCTAAGCTGGCGCGCTATATGCAAAGCCATCTTGACCGCTATATTGCAGCATCGCAGCTCGGCATTACGGTTGCAAGCTTGTTACTTGGCGTGCTGGGTGAAGAAACATTTGCCCTACTGATCGAACCTCCTGTTGCGCGCGGCCTCCAATTCATCATGGGTGACATCCCCCAACTCGCAGCCTACGCAGAAACAATCAGCACAACTGTTGGTTTTGCCATCGCAATCTTTATCATCACCACGCTACATATTGTGCTTGGCGAACAAGCGCCCAAAGTATTTGCAATACGTGCTGCTGAAGAAACATCGCTGTTTATAGCGCGTCCGCTGCAAATCTTTAACCGCGTCTTTGGGCTGATCATTCGCTTCCTCGACTGGCTCACCAATGTCGTGCTGCGGTTATTTGGCGTGCGTGGTCAAACTGGGCATCATGGACCACCGACGCTGGCAGAGCTACGCATGATGGTTCAGGCTAGCGGCAAGGGCGGAGTGATCGAGGAAGGAGAGCAAGCCCTGCTGATCAACGTCTTCGACTTCGGGTCACGGGCCGCGTATCAAGTGATGGTGCCGCGCACGGATGTCAAAACAATTGACCACGATGCAACGGTACGCGAATTTTTAGCGCTCTTTCGCGAGACTGGGCACACGCGATTTCCGGTGCTTGGCGAGGGTGGTGTTGATGATGTGGTAGGCATCATCTCAGCCAAGGAGCTGCTGGTTACACTGAGTGAAGGAACCACAAGCTTTGATGATCCGATTCGTCCAATCATCAAGCCGGCATTCTTCACGCCCGAGACCAAGCGCATCGGCGAGCTCATGCATGAGATGCAGAAGCAGCGCCAGCGAATGTCCGTGCTGGTCGATGAGTACGGCGGTATGGCCGGCATCATCACACAGGAAGATTTGGTCGAGGAGATTGTTGGCGAGCTTGACGATGAACTCGATACCAATCCCGACGACATTCGCGAGATCGACTCGCAGCACGCGGTGGTTGAGGGCAGTGCGCGGATCGAGGACGTGAACGACGAGCTTAAACTGCATCTGCCAAGTGGGGAATACGAAACAATCGCCGGATTTATCCTTGAGCAATTAGGACGAATGCCGAGCGCAAGCGAAACAATTCATTACGACGGTGTTGTCCTGACGGTGCTTGAAATGCAAGGGCCGCGCATTGCCAGCGTTGAAATTCGGCGACAATAAAACCAAGAACAGTGTAAACCGCCAACGTATTGGCTGATAACTGGCCGCTATTAGCTACAAGCTCCAAAGCCTTCATGGAATCCGAAACGCTCAAAAACATTCTCACCAATCCGACCAACGATGGCTTGTGGCTTCGTGAGCGACTCATGCCGCGCTGGATGGATGGCAGATCGTCGCGGCCAATCACAGCTCCACCGAATGCTCCGCCTCCGCGTATCGGCGCTGTTTTGCTGCTCTTGTATCCCCACAACGATGCGATCTATGTGCCGCTGACGGTTCGAACCGCTGCGCTGCGCAACCATTCAGGTGAGGTTTCGCTGCCGGGTGGACGGTATGACGAGACGGATGACGACCTTCAACAAACGGCGCTGCGAGAAGCATGGGAAGAGCTAGGCATTCGACCAGATACAGTTACGTTATGGACGCAGCTGAGGTCGGTTTGGATTCCGGTCAGCAACTTCCAGATCACGCCGTTTGTCGGATGGACACCACAGCGACCACAGTTTACCGCCTCAGCACATGAGGTTGCGGAATTGGTTGAGGTACCGCTGAAATTATTGCTCCAGCCGGACACGATCCAAAGCGAAATGCGTGAGCGGCGCGGTGATCAGATGTATATTCCGTATTTTGCGGTCGGCGATCACAAGGTATGGGGCGCGACATCATTGGTGCTGGCAGAAGTTGTGGGCAAGCTGACACGCTACATTGACGAATAAAGCAGAGGCACCGAAGTGATGTACTTTGGTGCCTTTGCACGTTCACGCGTTCGATGTTCCCATTATCCTACGACACCAACAGCATCTTCCTCGGCACGCTCCCGCGTGCTACCTCCAATTGAGAAATAGCTAGCCTGTGGATGATGAACAATAATTGCGGCGGTGCTTTGCTCCGGCACGATCTGGAACGACTCGGTCAGGGTCGCGCCGATCTCTTCGGCAGGCAATATCTTCCAAACCTGCTCGTGCTGCTCAAGGTCGGGAATGGCGGGATAGCCCCACGAGTAGCGCTTGCCGCGCTTGGCATCGGCAGTCAAGCCAAGTCCTTGCCGCACGATCTGGTTGGTGTACTCAGCCAGACCTTCGGTCGCAGTCACGCTCAGACCATGTGCAAAGTACGAGCTGCTGTAATCGTGCGCGGCATGAAGCCGATCAACATACTCGCTGGCAACGCGGCCAAGTGTCACCACCTGGAATACTGCCACATCCATGCGTCCGCTATCAATAGCGGCAAAGTAATCAGCGAGACACAGCCGTTCACGAGCAGGTTGACGCGGGAATGGGAAGCGCGTTAGCTCGCGCAGGTACTCCGGCTTGAACTGGCCTTTACCACTGGCCCAGGTGGCAGGCTCGTACACAATCAAGTCATTGCCATCCGACTGTACCGGAAAATAACCCATCACGACGGCAGGCTGGAGCCAGCCCTTTTCCTTGGCATCGCGCTGTAGTTCACGCAGCCGAGGCATAAACTCCGTATTGATCAGTCGTTGATATTCCTCGCCCTTGGCGTTCTTCGCGCCCCACTGCAACCGAAACAGCGTATTGAGATCCATATGCTGCCACACATCTTCAAGGCGGATGCGAGTCGAAGTTTTCGCACCCCAGAATGGCGGCGTTGGAATATCTATGTCGGTGCGAACGTTGGAACGCACCACGCCGTCATGCTTTTCCTTGCCCAGCTTTTCAAGCAGCGTCCGGCCACGCTCTGGCTCTCCAAGACCCTTGTATGCAGCTGTAATCCTCTGCTGTACAAACTGGTCATGCAGATGGGGATCGACCAGCTGATCAATCGTTTCCAGCCCTTCAAACGCATCTTTGCAATAAAATACACCCGACTCGTAGGGCTTGCCCGGCTCGACAAACAAGATACGCTGGCCATACTGTTGGTTAATCGCCGCGCCTCCAACAATGACCGGGAACTGAAGGCCACGACGATGCAGCTCTTGCACACAAAGCGGCATTTGCTTGGATGTACTGACCAGCAGCGCGCTCAGGCCAATTGCGTCGGCCTTGACCTCAACCGCCTTTTCGATAATTGTGTTGATCGGCACCTGCTTGCCCAGGTCGTAAACGGTGTAGCCGTTATTGGACAAGATCGTATTGACCAGGTTCTTGCCAATGTCGTGAACATCGCCGTACACCGTAGCCAGCACGACGCGGCCTTTGGTCGCGCCCTCCTGCTTATCGAGATACTGCTCAAGATGCGACACGGACTTTTTCATGACCTCGGCGGACTGTAGCACAAACGGTAGAATCAGCTCACCAGCGCCGAATTTATCGCCGACTTCCTTCATGGCAGGCAGCAGTACGTCGTTCAAGATCGCAACCGCCGCCTCACCACGAATAGTGCCGTCTTCCATGCGCGTGGCCAGCGTCGTGTCAATGTCGGTGTCGATTGCTTCTTTCTTGCGGTGAACAATCTTCCAGTGGATGCGTTGGTCAACCGTCATGCCCTCGGTCGGTTCCACACGCTCATCTTTTTCTTCG
>JASKZZ010000314.1 GCA_030147335.1 Herpetosiphonaceae bacterium
GTACAATCTACCACGTTCCAGGGCGATTAGCTCAGTTGGTTAGAGCGCTACGTTGACATCGTAGAGGTCACAAGTTCGAATCTTGTATCGCCCACCATCTTTCTCCAAACTCCACTTTAACGGTGGAGTTTGTTCGTTAAATAACCATCGGCAGCATCTAGCCGAAGCCACATCCTTCACCAGCACTGTAGCACTTCTTTTTCCTTCGTATCGTCCTTTGCCACGTACAACGATGCCGTCATCTAGGCATGACACTCACCATAGTAACTGGTCCTGTTCCGACTCCGATATCATGCGGTCATCCCAGGTGATGGTACAAATGTTTCATCGGTAATTCGACCTTTCTGCCCCAGTGTACTATCTTGACATTGTTCTTAATACGGTATGATCCCATCTGATACCACTCAAGCGTAAACTTTTCTCCATCACCACATGTTTCACTGGTCCCGGGCCAAAGCACTCCAATAAGGAGCATTATGAGTGTGCAGTACCCCCCAAATGAAACTGAACGCTTACATGTGCTTCAGCAATACGAGATTTTAGACACGCCAACTGAGCCGGCTTTCGACCGCATTACGCGCCTTACCGCTCGTCTGCTCGACGGCTCTACCGCTTCGATTAATTTTGTCGATGGTGACCGTCAGTGGACAAAGTCGTGCTCGAATAACAACGTTCCTTCTTCTATTCCGCGCGACGTTTCGTTTTGTGCGCATGCCATTCTCGCCGATACGCCATTAATTGTGCCAGATACACTGGACGACCCGCGTTTTGCCGACAATCCGTTCGTTACCGCCGCGCATGGTATTCGATTTTATGCAGGCACTCCGCTACGAACATCGGAAGGTGTTAGTCTCGGAACTCTATGTATTGTAGACAGCGTTCCCCGATTGCTGGACGAAGCGCACATCACAACGCTCACCGATTTAGCTGCGTTGGCCACCGATGAACTTGAACTACGACGCGCCAACCTCAACATGCGCGCCGAAATCAAGCAGCGTGAACGAACCGAGCTTGCACTGCATGCCAGCGAACAACAGTATCGCCTGCTTTTTGACTCGAATCCCCAACCGATGTGGGTGTATGATCCGCAGACGCTGCGCTTCTTGGCGGTTAACGATGCGGCGGCAATTCAGTACGGCTATTCCCGTGAAGAGTTTTTAGCACTGACGCTTCTTGACATTCAACCAGAAACCGATCACGCACAGCTATGGCAAGCATCCAGTCAAGCCACCGCTGTTGCAGCATCACCGAATGTTTGGCGACATGCAAAGAAAAATGGCGAAACCGTATGGGTTGAAATCTCTAGCCACGCCATTCAGTTCCAAGCGCACTCAGCAATGCTGGTGCTGGCCCAAAACATCACGCAGCACAAACAGGCTGAAGAAGCGCTGCAAACGAGCGAAAGCAAGCTCCATATGATCATGGCGCAAACGCCCACTGTTTTGTGGACGTGCGACTCGAACTTGCGCTTAACATCGTCGATCGGCGGTGGCTTGGCACGACTCAAGCTTGAACCAGAGGCCTCGAACGGCGCGACGTTGCAAGAAATATTTGCGCAATCGGCGGCGGGTACCAAAGTGCTTACCGCTCATCGTCAAGCGCTGCGCGGCGAGTCGACTGGATATGAAATCATGATCGGACCTTGGTACTACGATGTACGTGTCGAGCCGTTGCGCGACAACAAACATGAGATCATTGGGTGTATTGGGCTGGCGATTGATATTACCGAGCGAAAGCACGCCGAGTCATGGTTGCGCGCAAGTGAAGAACGGTACCGCACGCTGGCTGAAACAGCTATCGACGCAATTTACACGATTTCAGCGGATGGCTTAATCTCGTCGCTCAACGCCGCGTTTGAGCGCATCACTGGCTGGTCCTGCGACGAGTGGCTAGGTCGTCACTTCAGCGAGATCATTCATCCTGGTGATGTGCATGCCGCCATGAAGATTTTTAGACAAACGCTGGCAGGTGAGACAATCGCTCCATTCGAGTTACCATTGTTGTGCAAAAACGGCAACTACCTTGTTTGTGAGCTTACCGCCACGCGTCAAATCCAAGGTGATGCTGTCGTCGGTGTGCTTGGCATTGCCCGCGATGTTACAGCGCGCAAACACGCCGAACAAGCGATGTATGACAGTAATGCCCGGCTACAAGCAATTTTTAACAGCGAACCGGAATGCGTTAAGCTTGTTGCGGCGGACGGCACGTTGTTGGAGATGAACTCAGCAGGGCTGGCAATGATCGAAGCCGATTCCGCAGAGCAGGTGCTGGGACGATCAATCTATGACCTGATTCACCCCGATGATCGTGTTGATTATGAGCAGCGGTTAAACGCAGTAGCCAACGGCGAAAGTGTTGTACTCCAATTTCGGGTGATTGGATTACAAGGCGGATTACATTGGATGGAGTCAAGCTCTGTACCGTTGCGCGATCATATCGGTACGATCACAGCTGTGTTGAGTATTACTCGTGATATTACGGCGCGCAAAGCGGCGGACGAGGCGCTGGCTGATGCGTACGCTCGCTTGTCCACGCTTTCCGCTCAAATTCGTCAAGGTCGCGATCTGCTGCGGACGTTATTCGACGGTCTTGATGATGGCATGCTACTCGTAGGCTCCAGCGGCAACATCTTGGCGGTTAACCAGGCACTTGCTACTCTGCTACGGCTAACGCCGGAAGCGCTTGTCGGTAACATCTGGCCCGAAATCTGCATGACACCTTCAATTGGTTTCCCCGGTGCGGTTGTGGTCCAAACTCTATATGACGGCCGAGCACGAAGACGGCGTGAACGGTTCACCACGCCGGACAACCATCATTACATCCTCGACCTGCAAACCTTGCCACTCATGAACGCAGAGCAAACGGTTGATCAGGTCATTTTGCATGTCGCCAATGTCACCGAGCGGGTACAAATGGAGGCGTTGGTTATGCAAAATGAGCGACTTGCGGCAACAGGCAAGCTGGCGGCTACGATGGCGCACGAGATTAATACACCGTTGCAATCGATCAGGAGCTGTTTGTACCTGGCGGGCAAAACGGCGGATACACAGCGTGAAAAATATTTATCACTCGCCCGAGAAGAAATCGATCGTATCAGTGGTATTTTGCGGCATCTCCTCGACTTGCACCGTCCTGGAAGCGGAACTTTTGTACCAATCGACCTCACCGAACTGGTTGAGCGTGTCTTGTTGCTGACAAGCGGAACAATGGCCGAGCGTAGTATCGAGCTTGAGCGAGATTTATCGCGGGAACTACCGCCGCTGTATGGGCGTATTGATCAGCTGACGCAAGTGTTGCTCAACTTAACCCTTAATGCCCTGGAGTCGATGGCGGAGGGCGGGACAGTCCGTTTTGTAACACGCGCGGTGAAGGGAGACAATGGACGAGACACTCATCTTGTGCTTGAAATTACCGACTCGGGGCATGGCATGAGTATCGAAACACAATCTCATATTTTCGAGCCATTCTTTACCACCAAGCCGGGGGGCACGGGGATTGGTCTCGCCGTAAGTCAAAAGATTATCGCGCAGCATAAAGGCGTAATCAGTGTTCACAGCGTACCTTCCGTTGGCAGCACCTTCACCATCACATTTGAATTATCGGAGCGGCCCGCTGCTAACCAGGATGACAAAGTATGAAAACACAAGTCCTCATTGTAGAAGACGACACAACGGCACGAATGCTTCTTGAAGACGTACTGACCGATGCGGGGTACCATGTTACCGCAGCGCCGGACGGAGAAACAGCTATTGCGCTGCTGCGACAACATGAGTTCATTGTGGTGTTAACCGATATTCGGATGCGCAGCGTCGACGGTATTCAGGTGTTGTCGGCAGCGAAACAGCAGGAGCGCGCACCTTCAGTTATTCTGCTCACCGGCTATGGCTCGCTCGATACGTCAATTGCGGCGCTGCGAGCTGGAGCCGATGATTATTTACTCAAGCCCTGCGAACCCGTCGAATTACTGGCAGGCGTGGCCAAAGCCGTACAGCGACGACAGGAACAACAGCGTCAAGCCGACGCAATCCAAACCATTTTCCACGGCCTTGACCAACTTCGCTCAAGGACACAGCCTTCGGCTGCCGAACCAACCATAGCCCCACCAACCGACGAGGAGCCGGGACGATACCTGCGCATTGGACAGCTCACCATTGATTGCTTCCGTCATGCCGCTGCCTTTAACGGGCAGACGCTCCATCTTACGCCGATTGAGTATGCGTTGTTATTCTGTTTAGCCGAAGCCCAAGGACGTGTCGTTGGGTATAGTGAGATTATTCGTCGCACACATGGACTAAGCGCCGATGAGATGGAGGCGCAGACGCTGATCAAGCCGCATATACGAAACTTGCGTCGCAAAATCGAACCGGCCTATCTTTCAAATGTTCGTGGCACCGGCTATGTACTTGCAGCGCCGCATACAGCCTTATAACGCCCCGGACGTGATCTGCTTTTGCAAGATGACCCGAATTAGAGTCGCTGGCGGCTGTTTGTCTTGCCCTCCATAGCATGCTTATTGTCTCACCAAA
>JASKZZ010000480.1 GCA_030147335.1 Herpetosiphonaceae bacterium
GCGAGACGATCAGGTGCAGCAGGCACTTGCCGCACAAGGCGTGCGCGTTGAGTCACTTAAGGATCGGCTCATTATCGAGCCGGATGAGTTAATGACCAGCAGCAATAAGCCATTCACCGTCTACACGCCCTACCGTCGCCGTTGGCTGGCGCTGCTTAACGAAAACACTACGCTCTCGGCATCACTTGTTGACGGCCAAGCATTGCGCTTCACCACGATTAAGGACGCCCTACCATCATTGCCTATTCCCACCGCAGCAGAGCTTGGATTTATCACCACCCAAACAATTGCCGCGCCGGGCGAATCAGCAGCCTTGCAGCAACTCCAAACGTTTGTTGACGAAGGTCCTATGGGGTTGCGCCAATATCACCATAACCGCAACAAGCTCGGCATCGATGGCACATCGCGGCTCGCGCCACATCTTCGTCACGGTACGCTGTCGCCACGCGCTGCAGTACGGGCCGCCCTCCAACTTCGCGCCAACACCACAGATCCGGACGAGCGTAAAGCATGCGAAACATGGCTAGGAGAGCTTGCATGGCGCGATTTCTACACCGCAATTATGTTTCATTTTCCGCATGTCTTGGAACGGCCCTACCGTGATTTGTTTGTCCATTTTCCGTATCGGGATGCTCCAGAGGAGCTAACGGCCTGGCAACAGGGACAAACCGGCTATCCTGTGGTTGACGCGGCAATGCGGCAGCTCAATACCGAAGGCTTTATGCATAATCGTGGCCGATTGATCACTGCGTCGTTCTTGATTAAGGATTTGCTGCTGAACTACATGGACGGCGTACACTACTTCCACCAGCAGCTAGCATGTGGCGATCATGCGCTCAACAATGGCAACTGGCAGTGGGTCGCGGGCTCGTCCAATGATCCACAACCATACTTCCGCATCTTCAATCCCGTCACGCAAGGCGAAACATACGATCCTGACGGCGCTTATGTGCGACGCTACGTGCCCGAGCTGACCAACGTCCCCGACAAGTATATTCATGCACCCTGGACAATGCCGCAAAGCGTTGCCGAGACAGCGGGAGTGAAGCTAGGACGTGACTATCCATCGCCTATCGTTGATCACAAAGCGGCTCGCGCACGAGCGCAGGCAGCTTTCAAGCGTTTACGTGACGAGTTTTATGCCGGCAAGGCAGAAGTCGCAGCGGATGAGGAGTAGCAAGGGGAACACGAAGGCAAATTACTGTGTGGGTGGAGACCCAAGCGCCACGAAGGAGTTTAGTTTCTTCGCGGCGCTCGCTGGACTAGTTCTAATATCGCTCGGTAATTGTCTTTGCCTGAGTAAACAACAACAGGTAATCCGGCCCACCCGCCTTTGAGTCGGTGCCGCTCATGTTAAAGCCACCGAATGGTTGAACGCCAACCAGTGCGCCGGTAATTTTACGATTGAAATACAGGTTACCGACATGGAACGTTCGCTTGGCGCGCTCGATCCGCTCACGGCTACGTGAAATTAATCCGCCCGTCAGCCCAAACTCGGTGCTATTGAAAATCTGCTCGGCGTGGTCAAAATCACGTGCCTTCACAAAGGCCAGCACCGGTCCGAAAATCTCTTCGCACGCCAGCCGTCCATTTTCAGGAACATCGGCAATGATTGTAGGCGGGATAAAGTAGCCGTCACTGCCGTCGCCGGTCTCGCCGCCGAGAACCAGTCGCCCCTCCTGCCGCCCATGCTCGATGTAGCCCCTAATCTTGTTGAACGACTTTTCATCGATCACAGCACCCATGTACGTACTCGGCTCTGCCGGATCGCCGATCGTGAGCTTGCGCGCTCGCTCGATCACTTTTTGCAGCACCTCGTCATATACGCTTTCGACGATGATGGCACGTGAGCAGGCAGAACACTTCTGGCCCTGGAAGCCAAACGCCGAGAAAACAATCGACTCAGCCGCTAGGTCCAGGTCGGCGGTCTCGTCAACGACCAGCGAGTCCTTGCCACCCATTTCAAGCACGGTTCGCTTGAGCCAGTTTTGGCCGGGCTGTCGAACCGAGGCGCGACCATAAATTCGTAGGCCAATCTCTTTCGAGCCAGTAAACGCAATAAAGCGCGTTAGCGGATGATCAACGAGCGTATCCCCGATTAAACCACCAGGTCCCGGCACAAAGTTCAAGACGCCCGGAGGCAGCTGACACTCATCATTCAAGATGTTAACAAAGATGGCTGCGATTGTCGGTGATGTGTGCGCGGGCTTAAGCACGACCGTATTGCCGGCAACAATTGCGGCTGCCGTCATGCCGAGCGCGATAGCCAAGGGAAAATTCCACGGCGGAATAACAGCGCCAACGCCAAGCGGAATATAGCGCAATTCGTTGTTCTCACCCGGAACCGCCACGACCTCTTGCGGCCCTGCCAATCGCAGCATTTGGTGAGCGTAATACTCACAAAAATCAATCGCCTCCGCCACATCGGCGTCAGCCTCGGCCCAGCTCTTCGATACCTCAAACGTCAGCCAGGCACATAGCTCAAACTTACGGCGACGCATGATTGCAGCAGCTTTGAGTAGATACCCGGCGCGCTCCTCGACATGAACATTGCGCCAGGTTTCAAACGCCTTCGCCGCCGCCTCCATTGCCTGGTTAGCGTGCTCCACGGTTGCTTCCGCAAATCGCCCGATGACTTCTTGCGGCCGAGCTGGATTAACCGAGGATGCTGTTTGGTCAGTCATAATGCGCTCGCCGTTAATGATCAGCGGATATGTCTGCCCAAGCTGGCTGCGAACTTTCGTTAACGCATCGGCATACGCTTGTCGATTTGGCTCGAATGCAAAATTAGTAAACGGCTCGTTCTGAAATTCGGTAAGCATAACTACCTCCTCGTAGTTAGCAATTGTTTGTTTTTCGAGCAGGATTATAGCACGCAGCGGAGGAAGCTACGGCGAATGTAAGGAGAGGAACACATCGGAGAA
>JASKZZ010000510.1 GCA_030147335.1 Herpetosiphonaceae bacterium
TGCGGTTAGTGTGGTCCGCAGCCTGGAATTCGGTGTATAGCTCTGCGCTTGCGGCTGGCTTTGCGGTCATTGCTGCGCTGCCGGTTGCAGTATTGGCGGTACGGTTTCGTAGTCGTTGGACAACCCTACTTGAAGGGATGACATATGCTGGCTATGCCCTACCGGGAATTGTGATCGCACTGGCACTTGTACGACTCGCCGCGCAACACATGCCGCTGATCTACCAAACGCTGGCGTTGATGATCTTTGCATATGTGCTGCGATTTCTGCCGCAAGCGCTTGGAACGATTCGCTCCGCATTACTGAGTGTCAGCCCCAATGTTGAGGACGCAGCGCGAAGTCTTGGTCACTCACCCCTCCGTGTAACGCTGCGAGTAACCTTTCCACTGATTCGTTCGGGCTTGTTGAGCGGCGCTGCCCTGGTATTTTTGACCGCCATGAAAGAGCTACCCACAACCCTGCTGCTGGGTCCGATTGGTTTCAAAACGCTGGCCACAGCTACCTGGACCGCCACCGGAGAAGGCTTTTTCGCCCGTGCTGCCGCTCCTGCCTTGCTGATCATTGGCGTTTCGGCGCTTTCGATGTTAGTAATTCTCCGCGACACATGGAATGAAACGCGCTGACTCTTCAAACCTCACCTGCCAGAAATCCTCCGCTTAATACTGACCTACACTAATCCCTTGCGCCCGTATCTCCTTCTATTGCCACGATTGTGAAATTATACACTTGACAAAAGAAAAGCGTCTCCCTATACTTCTCCCAAATCTGGTACGATCAATATAGTGCATTCCAAAGCATATAAATGACCTACACTTATAGTAGTAATAATCATTATCATTTTGCTTAGCGTGTAAATATTTTCCAAGAAATCTACAACAGCTAACGTAGCAGTGACGTTAGTTGCAAATCATCAGAGGAACTCATGGGGAAGAAGGACAAGAAGGAAAAACAGTTGCGCAAGGCGGCTGCGGTAACGATGGAAACGGCATCGCAGCAGACAAAGCTCACCGGCACTGATAAAAAGCTCAAGAACACGGTTCGCAAGTATGTTCAACATATTCTTGTGTGTACCGACTCAAAAAGCAAAGAATGTAAGAAAGGCGGTCCTGCCGTCCTCAAAACATTCGAGAAAGCGATCAAGGAGCGTAAGCTTGGTCGACAAGTGATGGTGACTGAAGTTGGACATGTAGGCGGCTGCGGCCTTGGCCCAAACGTGATCGTGTATCCCGAAGGCGTTTGGTATGGTCGCGTTGATACTAGCGACGTGGACGAGATTATCGACGAGCATATCCTGGAAGGCCGCGTGGTCCAACGGTTGTTGCGTGGCCAGCGACAAGACGATCCATGCGGCGGCTGTATTCTTGCAAAACCGCTGGTTGTCGCAGCACAGGAAACAATTGAGGCCTTAAATTAGCGCAAGCGCATCATCGAGGGCAAACGTCATGGCGCAGATTCAACTGAGCCAGATCAGCAAACGCTTCGTCAGCCAGTCGCATCCAGCCGTTGACAATCTATCACTACAGGTTGGCCAAGGTGAGCTGCTGGTGCTGCTCGGGCCTTCCGGCTGCGGCAAAACCACAACATTGCGAATGCTAGCCGGCTTTGAACGCCCTGATGCGGGTAGTATCCAACTTGGCTCAGAAAAGGTAGCCGGTGAAGGAGCATGGGTTCCACCTGAGCGACGCGGCGTTGGCATTGTGTTTCAAGATTACGCGCTTTTTCCTCATTTGACCGTAACGCAGAATGTTGCATTTGGTATTTTGAAACTGCCGCGCCGTGAGCGTGTGGAGCATGTCGAGGCCGTGCTTGATGCTGTTAACCTTAGTGCTTATGCGGCGCGCTATCCGCATGAACTATCCGGTGGTCAACAGCAGCGGGTGGCATTGGCACGAGCGTTAGCGCCTCAACCACGCGTATTACTCCTTGACGAGCCGTTTTCTAACCTCGACCCCGAGCTACGTGTTGCGCTGCGGTACGAGGTGCGCGCGATCGTTCGTCGCTCCGGCATTACCACAGTTCTTGTCACACACGATCAAAGCGAAGCATTTGCGATGGCGGATCGTATCGCGGTTATGCATCATGGCAGACTGCACCAGGTCGCTGACCCCGAAACACTTTATCGTCGTCCTGCCAGCCGTTTTGTGGCCGGCTTTGTTGGCCGCGCCCAGTTTCTCACTGGTCGGGTTTGTGATGACCACGTCCACACTGAGCTTGGAAGCTTTGGGCTGCAACATCAGCTACCGTGTGGCGCGAAGGCCGATGCATTGCTCCGACCGGATGACCTCCACATTCAGGTTGACCAGCAGGGCGATGCGCGTGTGATTGAGCGCGAGTTTGGCGGCTCGACTGTGCGCTATGGCGTGCGGCTGCCATCCGAACAGGTTATTGATGTTATTCAGCCCTCGGCGCACTTGATACCACTCGACAGTGCTGTTCGCATCGACGTTTTGCCACGCGATCCAGTAGTTTTTACGGCTCAAGAGTAGAAATCAAAAGAGAGCCGCAGTCGGCTCTCTCACCTTCCCCAGCATGCCTGACCCAGCGTTACGCCGCGTCTTCAAAGCCCACATAAAAATTAGATGGGCGAATATACGACAATGATCGCAACAGCACGCTATTAGTCTCGATCCGATCTTGTTCGCTAATCAAAATCACATTCGGATGCCGATGAAACCGGCGTTCGTAGGCATCCATGGCTTCCTCGATCTTTACCTCGGTTGTTTTCTTGCGGTCGTCGTCAAACCAGACTAAGTAAAAGTCCATTGCAATTTTTCCTTCGCTGACGCTGTGCCACGAATTCCTTTCCTAAACCACACAGGCTGCTTGACGAACCACGCATTGAGCCGAACGTCGTGGAACAGATCAAAGGTTTGATCGTTCTGACATCGGACCCGAAAGTAATGTCCAGCGCCTCGCCGCCAACTCGCTTGAACATCCCACGACTGCTCCACTCGTCGTACCCGCTGCTCAACACCACGATGCAAAAATCGGGAGGGTAAGAAGTTGAAACGTTTTTCGCGTAGGAGGATTGGTTCATGTCGCATATACCCTCCTCAAACTTCAAACTGTAAAGCTATTATATTCGCACATTTGTTCTAAGTCAAGCGGTTGAATCGACATTCTGCGCGTGGTATGCTACATAATGAGGAACTTTTTATGCGCGTGCGAATCTTTACGCAG
>JASKZZ010000001.1 GCA_030147335.1 Herpetosiphonaceae bacterium
CGATACGGATCGCAACCTGACGCGTGACCTCGACCAGTTCGTTACCCGCACCATGTTCTCGCAGCGGCATTTTCGTTCCATTGTTGAAATTGGCTGTGGTACCGGCAAAAATACACAACTGCTTGTTTCCATTGGCGACCATGTACACGCCCTTGACTTCTCTGAGGGTATGTTGGCGCAAGCCAGAGCCAAAGGATTTGGTCCCAAGGTCACGTTTTTGGAAGCGGATTTAACGCAGCACTGGCCCTGCACGGACCAATCGGCAGACCTTGTTACGTGCAATCTGGTGCTTGAACATATTGCCGATCTTTCATGTGTCTTTGCGGAAGCAGCGCGAATCCTGATGCCTGGCGGCCAATTTTTTATCTGTGAGTTGCATCCATTCAAGCAGTATCTAGGGAGCAAAGCAACATTTCAGCACGAACAAACTCGTATCGAGCTTCCAGCCTTTGTGCATCACATATCCGATTTTTTAGAGGCCGCCGCACGTAATGGCCTCGTGTTAACTAGCTTGCAAGAATGGTGGCATGCCGATGATCAGCAGATGCCACCACGCCTTGTTTCGTTTTTGTTCTCGAAATGAAGCTATGTTGCTTGTGAGAAGGTCAAGCGTATATGTGGTAGCTTAGTTTCAGGATTTCAGCTACTGCGGACTCGCGCGCTGCTCCCAGGTTGCGCGTTCGACCTCCTGTAGTCCGTTGGCAATTTCCAACAGTTCCTGCACCGTGCGGTCGCCGCTGATACCGTAGTTATTGTTGTTCTCCTGCCATACAATCGCATTGCCTCCGTCGAAGGTGTACGTAACGCCGGACAGACCGCGCACCGTGACGTCACTCACCTTTTGACCGGGTGCTTCGCCAATCAGATTACCGCTGATCACAACGTCTGGCTGCTGCGCGTGCGGTTGTGTTAGCCAAAGCAGCCAGTCTGAATCGGAGGCGCGTGATGGCTCGGGCTGTACCGACAGGCCAATCGGTACGAACGTTGGCCATAAATACTTGATCGTCGAAACGACCTGCGTGCTGCTGTCGAGACTGCCGCCATTAATCCGCCATTCGCCGTTCTCAACCACCAGAGTAAACGTACGTTCTTCGATAAATGTTCCATAATTTATTGTTGCCGGAACAAACAGCACCTCAGATGCTCGCGTTTCTGCCGTGGCGACCGAGAAATCTCCCATCTCGATTGGATGCAGTCCTAGTATTTGATCTGCGGGTCTGCCCGCGTCAAGTTGATTCCGCAAATTCGACGCCAGATACGGCTTAACGTCACTGCCTGTACTCCAGGCAGTCAAAAGATTGCGCACAGCTTGTTCTGCGCCTTTCAACGTGATGTTTGGCGCTGGTTCTGTCGGTGGTTCCGCACCAACAATGAAGTTGAACGGCGCGCTGGCGAGCGGTTGATTCTGGTCGTTCATTGCCACAAGTTTGAACGCCTGTGTAATCCGATCTCCCGAAGGTAGACGTTCTGGAATAACTAGTGTTGCATTCCAGCGACCATCTGCATCGGCAACGGCACTAGTAAGCACTTCGCCCAATGGTTTGGGAAAGCCAAGCCGTACGACAACTGGCGCGTTCGGAGTATAACCCGTGCCCCATATGGATAGTTCTGTACCAGGGCCACCAACCTGCGGCTCGAAGCCAAGAATCGCTTGTTGCGGCTTCGCGTCAACTGGTGTTGGTGTTGGCTGCGTGTTGCCGCTATCAGCAGTGCGTGTTGGTTGCACAACAACCGTAGTCGGCGTGGTTACGTTATTCGTCGGCACTGTTGTAGGGTTGCCGGTCGCCGTATCGTTACGTTGTGGAGTGCCACAGGAGGTTAACATAACTCCGAGCATCGCGATAGTGCCGACGCGCCGTAGAAAATGAGTAGAGGTATTCATTGCATGTACTCCTAAAAATAGATCAAGAAAACAATGTTGTAATGCTTGCATGTTTGGAGTGTTGTGTATCGACAAGCGCTGCAAACGTGCCAGCAAGTTTATGAATGTATAACGATCATAGCTTCGCAGCTGTTCCAACAAAACCTTAAACCTGGCTGATAGTTCACCTGTATCGCAATGAGAAAATCAGATAATTCTGATAGGGCAAGTAATTCGCACGAAGATATAAGCTATTCAAGGCCGATTATGTACTGATGACGAACCAGACAGTACTGCGAATGTTCGCAGCAATGTTGTGATTGTTCGTCGTACATTGATAGTAGCAGCCGGTGTTATTTTCGATAGCGACCGAAGTCGAAAGAAGTCTAGGCTACATTACCGAGATGTGCTTCGTGGTTTACCCGATTGCAGCTGTAGTAGCGTTCGTGATACCGAGGTAGAAGGCCATCAACTACTGCGGGACAGTATCAGTCGGGCAAATATTTGGAGGGCCGCGGAGGTTCGGCAAGGTTGGTATGTGCTTGGGCAACTGAACGTATAAGCACATGCTTAAAGATTGAAGCGCTGCGCCACGAATAATCGTAGGCTACAGCGCTCCTGGCGGGCAACTGATTGTTTGTCGGTTGGTGGTTACTGCACTTGCAGTGAACTAACGAGATCGTCCAATGTTGTCAGGCTAGGTGTGAAGGCGATTGGGTCGAGCGCGGCGAGCTTTTGGGTAGCGTCCTGGTTGAACACGTTAACCGCTGCTGTAAACGCGTCGGGGTTATTCGCGTCGTAGGTCAATCCTGGAAACGTGTTGTCCAACACCGCCTGCATGCTTTCCGGCAATCCTAGCGCGTCGATTGGGATTCCAATCGATACGAAGTGTTTTCCGTCATTGGTTGTTCCCTGGTAATTATATAGCAGATTGGCGTTGGTCAGAGCGGTTAAGTCCTGTGAGTAGAGTACAACGGAGCGCTTCCCCGACCCATTGGCGAAGTTCAGCGGCTGCTCCTGTACATTCAAGATGCGCGTGGCGCGAAACGGCGGCATCGGCTGAAGTGCTACCATCGTTGAAGCATATTCTTGCCCAAGCGCCGCGAGGTCACTGACTGGGAAGACACGGACCCAGCCAGGAATGTCGCCGTTCGAGGCAGGATTATTGAACGTAAATTCTGTGTGGGCTGGTAATTTGTCTGCGTAATAATCACTCGGCGGCACTTGCCTACCCGTTGCCTGCCCTACAACAGCTGAGTCGTAGCGAAAGCGAACGCCGTTGAAATTGGCTTCGGCTCCCGCGCCTATGCTCGCTGCCTGCGGCGCTGGCGCATAAGCTGGTTCGTTCTCGTTGGCTGGAGTTGTTGTAAGCATGGTCGCCTCGGTGCCGTCGGCGTTCATTGTCCATAGGTCGAACGTTGACACATCGTTGCGCGCGGAGGCAAACGAAATGTGTGTACCATCTGCCGACCAGCTTGGATTCCGTCCACCTGTTGCATCCGCGGTTAGACGCTGCTGACTTGTGCCGTCCGCATTGATAACATAAATATCTCCTCCCGCAATATCACCGTCCACAATCCCTTCGCCATCAAAGTAATCAAAGGCAATGCGCGCACCATCAGGCGACCACACAGGCCCACCATTGCGCGCAAAGTCGTTGGTCAAGCGCGTAACTTGCGAACCGTCTGCTTGCATCACATACAGATCATTTGCCGCCGGCCTATCTGTAGGCGTATCGCGATAGGATGTGAATGCGATGCGTGTGCCATCGGGCGACCATGCAGGATCGAAATCACGCTCAGGGTGCTGCGTTAGCTTACGGGGCTGTGAGCCGTCGGCGTTCATCACCCAGATGTCGGTGTTGCCGTCGCGGTCGGAAACATATGCGATCTGCGAGCCGTCGGGCGACCAAGCGGGGCTTGTGTCAATTCCAGCATCGGTTGTCAATCGCTGTTGATTATTGCCGTCCGTATCCATCACATAAATCTCGGGATCGCCATCACGCGCTGACATAAACACAATACGCGTGCCATCCGGTGACCAGGATGGATTTACGTCGGGCGCGGCGTCAGTTGTAAGCCGTGCGTTACTCGCGCCGTCCACCGTCAATACATAAATGTCCTGGTTGCCGTCCTGGTCTCCCACGTATGCAATCCGTCCCGCACTACTAACTCGACCACTGTTTGAAGCGGTTGAGGCGGCAGGCGTGGATGCAGTGGGCGCAGATGCGGACGCGCTGGCACTTGCGGACGGCGCGGCAGATGCTGCCGGGGATGATATGGCTGACGGAGCAATTGAGGCTACGGTAGATGCCTGGGCAATCGTGGACGCTTGTGGTACCGAGGGAGCGGGTACACTGTTGGCGCAACCATTTAGCAGCAGAAGCGCAAGGCTTCCGGCGACAATACGTTTTGTGTGGGAGTTCATGCGGCGGAGTATCCTGACTGGGGGTGAAACGAGCATAGCTTCGTGTAAGCCATGCTCCACTATGCTACCGAGTGTCGGCAACGTAATCAAGAGCCTTTTGTCGGATGTTCTATACCCGACGAGCTTGTAATGACCGTTTGGTTGTTGCCCAACAGCGCATAATCTGGATAATCTACAGTACCAACGGCCTTTGTCTTATTCAGTTCTAACCAGCGTTTCGTGTGCTGTAGCATCGGTTGAGGTAGTGGGCCGGACGCTACTGATTGGAAGAGAAACGGTGAATGTACTTCCTTCACCTTCCTGACTTACCACGTCTACAGTGCCGCCATGCCGTACAACAATTTGCTTAACAACATACAGGCCGATGCCCAGACCGCTAAAATAGCCCTCATCAACATTACCGGCGCGGTAAAAGCGCTCGAAAATTTGGTCGCGGCCAGCTTCAGGAATGCCGATCCCTTGATCACGAACAAAGATCCTTATCTGGTCGTTCTTGTTGATCGCGCCGACGGTGATCGTTCCTCCTGCCGGGCTATACTTGATCGCATTGTTCAGCAAGTTGTGCAGCACTTGTTCCAATCGCAGCTCATCTCCCCAGACAGCCATTGGCTTGTCGGGCAGCTGCGCCTCCAGGACGTGATGTTTCAGGTCACCCTGAACGGTATCTACTACACGTTGGATCAGCAGGATGAGATCGATATGTTGCTGCTCCAAAACAAACTGACCCATTTCGAGGCGTGACAGATCCAGTAGAACAGAAACGAGCGTACTCAGGCGATCAACTTGCTGCGTGATTACATGCAAGGTTTGTTCGTCGCGCGCCGCAAGATTGCCATCGCGCATCAAGCGGCGGGTGAAGAGGTCGATATATCCGCGAAGACTGGTAAGTGGTGTTTTCAATTCATGTGCAGCCAGCGAAAGAAATTCATCGCGTGCCTGTATCGTTGCTTCTGCTGCCGTACGTCGTGCTCGCTCCTCGGTTGCCGCTTGTCTCATGCGGGCAAGCGTGAGATGCGTTGTTACGCGTGCCATCAGCTCGTTGGCGGCAAATGGCTTGATCAGATAGTCGTCCGCGCCGATATCAAGACCGGCAAGCCGCGCTTCTTCCCCCGCACGCGCCGACAACAATATAACCGGAACCGTGCGGGTTTGTGGGTCCGACCGTAGTTGTGCTAGAAGATTGAAGCCGTCGATTTTGGGCATCATGACATCGGACAATACGACATCCGGCATTTGCTCGTGAATAGCCTGCAGTGCAGCTTCGCCATTAGCCACGGTAATCACATCATAGCGGGCGCTGAGAATTCGACGTACATATTCCCGCATATCGGCGTTATCGTCTGCTAGCAGAATACGTGGGCGATTTAGGCTGCCATCAACCTGCCGCTGATTGATCTGATGTGTTTCTGTGTGTGGCACAACAGATTCGTGCGCGGTATTCAGCCCGTCTCGCTGGTGTTCATTCGGCTGTGGTAGCCAGTGCAGCGCTTCTTGTACAAATGCCTCAGCGCGTACCGCTGTATGGCTCTGCTTTGAGCGAGGATGACTATCGCCTGGTTGTTCATTCTTAATGGGGATCGTAACAGTAAATGTAGTGCCCTGGCCTTCACTACTTTCAACTGTAACACTGCCGCCGTGAAGTCGTGCTAGCTCCTGCACGAGCGCAAGCCCAATCCCTGTTCCTTCATGTGAACGGCCCTGCGTTCCGGCAACGCGGTGGAATCGCTTGAATACGTTGCCAAGCTCGGCCAGTGGAATACCGCAGCCCGTGTCCGAAACAGATAATGCAACATGATCGCCGACCAGATGCTGTCGAATGATAATTCGTCCCTGGTGCGTGAACTTAAAGGCATTTGATAGCAAGTTTAGAACGATCTTTTCCCACATGTCGCTATCAACATAAACGGGCTGTGGTAAACGAGGACAATCGACGACTAGCTCTAGTCCGGCCTTTTCAATGGCGGAGCGAAACAAACTGGCTAGGTCGGTTGTAAGAGCGGCAAGATCCACCGGCAGATACTCGGCCTGAGCGCGTTCCGCCTCTGTACGAGAAAAATCCAAAAGCGTATTGACAAGCTTCAACAATCGTAGAGCGTTGCGATGCGCGACCTGAATTTGTTCCCGGTCTGCCGCGTGGAGCCGTTCACGACTCTCCGCGAGCAGCTGTTCTAACGGTCCGAGCATGAGCGTAAGCGGCGTCCGAAATTCGTGGCTGACATTGCTGAAAAACTCGGTTTTGGCGCGATCCAGACGTGCCAATGCTTCGATACGCTCGCGTTCTTCCTCGGTTGCCTGTGCATTGCGGAGCGCAGCCGATACTTGTCCCGCCAGCAGATCATAGAATGAGGAATAGCCTTCATCAAGCGCACGATTCGGGTTGAC
>JASKZZ010000008.1 GCA_030147335.1 Herpetosiphonaceae bacterium
GCAAATGCTGTTGTAAGAAGTCGCACGTGTTCGCGCAATCCGGCTTCGTCATACAGATGGAACGGTGTTGGATGGGTCTGCGCAATCGTGGTGATCTGCGGCAACGTGAGTGGAAACAACTTACGGCTCATCCGCGATAACCTCCATATGAATATGGGTGCTGTAATGCCAAAGATAACGGCAAACCTTCGTGGAAGCCGGCAGTGGTGCTATCCAGCGCTAAGCCGCGCGCCACCCAACCGCTGAACTTCCTGCCAGTCCGTAGTCATAACATAGTATATGTTACCGTCCGCACAGGTTAGTGTGGTAAAAACGCCATCAGTGCGTGTCAAAGCAACACGCACACCGTTGACGTAATAGCGCGCAAACTGGTCCTTCTGCATGTATGCATCGCCAATGATCGTCAAATCGTGTAGCGCGGCAAAGATTTGTAGTTGCACACTGACACTCCTTCCAAAGTTTAGCTCAAACGAAGCGTGCCAGTGTACCGTTCGTATGGGTACGGTACACATCTTCGCCACAAAGATTGTATTGAGGATTGCAAGATTATCGACGTAGAATGAGCGCGAGTTGTGGAACATTTATCCATCTAAAACAATTGTTATCCCTGGATATGAAGGTGGTAGCTCGGTGGGGTTGAGGAAGCACCAGCGCAGCAACGATTGGTAGAATCTTAAAAGAGGAAACTGCTCCGCCACTTGCTGCCGTATCTGTTCGCGCTGCGCCTTGAAGCTGACATGACTTTCTTGGGTCAGTAGTTCCCGCTCACCCAGAAAATTACGTAGTGGCTGAATCTGAAGCTCAAATGTTTTGTCGGCCCACCGCACAACCGATTTCATCGCTTCCCAGCCGGACCGTTTCTGATGTCCGTCGGGCAGGTAATCCTTGACTTCGATAAACTCAAGCTGGCGCATCACGTCCGATGGCACAATCTGCACTGCCGCAAGCTCCGGGTCGGCCCATCGTCGCTTGCTCAACGCTGCCTGCACCCGATACACATCATCTACTTCCGCCACAACAATCTTAATGCCGAAGATATCCTTAACATAGGTGCTAAGATGCCGAAGCGCCTTGTCTTGCCGCACAAGCCGATCCAGATCAAACAGCTCATCGACGACCTTGTTCCAAACTTCTTCCTCGGCTTTGATCCGCGTGTGGATGCGATACACTGCCCATGGATTTGGCTCGGTCGGCTGGTATTCAACCATGTTTGCAACTAGATTGGCTGAACTCCAATCTTGGCCATCAAAAAATTGTAGTTTCCGTAGCTGCCTTGTGCCGAGGTCGAGGTCAGTAGTTGTAAAAACATCCTGTGCGGCAATTCGTTGTGTGAGTGTAAAACGCTCGTTCGTTGACGCCACTGCACCAATCACAACACTTTCGACGTGATAATTGCCAAGCAACGAGGCGCAGAGCAGCTGTGCAAGCTGATGAAGGTACGCCTCGCCGTGGCGAATCATTGCCGCAAACTGTGCGCGAACTTCGACCAGTCCTTCTCGTGAAAAGCGCAGTACATGATGCGTTGATGGCTGTTCGGTAAGATCGCGGCGTAGGCGTTGAAGATCAAGGACGAATTGATTAAGCAGCGGCTCGGTTGTTACCATCCAGAGCGGCGAGTGGGCTGTTGCTTCCGCTGTGAAATGGGAGGAACTGGGCGTCGCTGTGGATAACAAGCATGTTCCGTCGTTTTTGCGCGGAACCGCCGTGATCGTCAAAACTCGATGCCGCGCTTCCTGGGTCATGGTCATCCCGTTGCTTAAAACCACGCCTGGGTGAAGCCATGTGCTTCGGCAACAAAAAACTATCTGTGCGGCTGCCTCATAAAGCGATACGAGATGTGATGCCGCTTCATAATCGTCAGTTTGGGCGATAAACGCAGCATAGCATACGACGATAGCATGAGCAAGACGCGCGAATTTCGGTTCCCTGTTCCACTTCAACGGAAATGGGGGTCGCAGCCTATGAGTATGCTGCCTTTCGTGATACATGCCTTGTGCGAGGAATGTTGGGATGATATGTAGCGTCATAGGATAACAGTCACCCTGCCTGCAAGTTTTCGTTTGGGTTCAATTGGTGACGCTTGCACAGCGACAAATCCTTCCCCAACGATTACACTTTGTATAGCCCCGCTTGCGACGTTTCTGCTATTTGCTGTGGGATACGGGTCCCACCTCTTTGTGGAGTGCCTATGTCCATTTCTCGTCGTCAATTTATCGAGCGCAGTGCCATTGCCGCAGCAGGTGTTACCGCAGCCGCAACACTTGGTCCATCCGCTGATACAGTGGCTGCGTCACCAGTTGCAGCTACCACTGTCCCTTCGTGGGCGGTTATTGCGCTAAACCATCTTGCCTATGGTCCGCGTCCGGGCGATGTAGCTGCTCTGAACTCAATGGGCCTGGCAGCATATGTTGAACAACAACTCAATCCTAACACCATCGATGATAGCGCCTGTGATACGCGCATTGCTAATGCGCGACTACTGATTAAGTACGCGGCGGGTACTGATGCGAATGGCAATGTTATGTATCCAGCAACAGCCGAGGCGCGACCCCTGACGGCACTCAGCAAGCAAACGGCTGAACTGTGGCCACTTGCAAATTTCGGCACGCCAATGGATTGGCAAGAGCGTACCCGTCCGATGCGGGAAGTCAAAGTCGCTACCTGGATTCGCGCCGTGTACAGCAAACGACAGCTTCAAGAAGTGCTTGTTGATTTTTGGCATAACCATTTCAATGTCAATGCTGGTTCTGATGCTGCCATTGCTGCTACGTTTCCGGTCTACGATCGTGATGTTATTCGTGGCCACTGCTTTGGCAATTTCCGCGCGATGCTTGAAGCAGTCGCTAAAAGTACAGGCATGATGTACTACCTTGACAACGTCAATAATCGGGTCAGTGGTGGTGAAGGCGGTAACGAGAACTTTGCGCGTGAGCTGATCGAGCTGCATACGCTGGGGGCGGATAACTACCTCAAGTTCTACGATGACCGCCGCAACATTGGCACCATTACCTACAATGGTATCACCTACGCGCGTGGCTATATCGACGATGACGTATATGAAACGGCGCGTTGTCTCACCGGCTGGACGATTAAGAATGGCCATTGGGAACGACCGACGTTGAACGACGGTACCTTTTTGTACGATCCTACGTGGCACGATACATATCCCAAAACTGTACTCAGTCCGACTGGCTATCCCAACATTCCCCGCAGCCAACCCGATATGAAAGACGGCTCTGACGTTTTGACACTGCTTGCCGGCCATCCTGGAACCGCGCGTCATATTTGCACAAAGCTGTGTCGTCGGCTGATGAGTGACACGCCTCCAACCACAGTGGTTGACGCAGCTGTTGCGGTGTGGATGGCCAACCTCCAGGCGCCCGACCAGCTTAAACGTGTGGTACGAGCTATCGTGCTTTCAGATGAGTTTAAAACGACCTGGGGCCAGAAAGTCAAGCGTCCGTTTGAGGCAGTTGTTTCTTACTTTCGCGCCACGAATGCCGAACTGCCAAATGATGTTGAT
>JASKZZ010000013.1 GCA_030147335.1 Herpetosiphonaceae bacterium
AATGGGTTAATCCCTGCAATCGTCCAGCATCCACGTAGCGGAGAGGTCTTGATGCTGGGCTACATGAACGAGCCATCGCTGACACAAACACGTGAAAGCGGCCTAGTCACGTTTTGGAGTCGTTCACGTGGTGAGCTGTGGCAAAAAGGGGCAACGAGCGGCCATGTACTGAAACTGATTGAGATTCGACAGGATTGCGACGGCGACGCCCTATTAATACTGGCGGAGCCTGCCGGTCCAACGTGTCATACCGGCTCGCGCTCGTGTTTCTTTCGTACAGTCGACGAAGAAGCGGCGAACGCACTTCAGCCGGCTAGTGCCGTTCTCGCAGAGATAGCGGATCTGATTGAACAGCGAAAACAAGAACAGACCGACGGTTCCTATACGGTAAAACTGCTACAGGGCGGGCCTGAGCGTATTGGCAAGAAAGTCGGCGAGGAAGCAACCGAGGTCGTGATTGGCGCGATGAAGGGCGATGCCGACGAGCTAGTTTACGAGACGGCGGATTTGTTCTACCACACGCTCGTCCTGCTGGCGAGTCAGGGGGTTTCACCGGAACAAGTGTGGGCCGAGCTAGCTAGGCGTTACAACAAATAAGAACCAGGAATCAAGAACCGATATCTTTCCACAGTTCTTGATTCCTGGTTCCTAGTTTTCGGTCTTTTACTCTTCGAGCAGTCCCGGCATCGGTTCGACTACGATCAGGCCACCGGCAACGTCAAGTTGCTTAACAACCTCTTTGATCATTGGGATCAGTGCCTCGCCACCATCGGGCCGCGTGACGACCAACACCTCATTCGCGCCGGTCTCGATTATTTCTTTCACAACGCCCAGTTGAGCACCGTCAACCGTTTGGACGTTGAGACCAGGTAGATCATGCAGATAGTATTCGTCTTCTTCGAGGGGCGCGGCTAGCGTTTGTGGAATATACACTTCTAGTCCACGCATCGCCTCTGCACCTTCACGCGAGTCCACGCCTTCCAGGGCCATAATCATCTGCGACCCTTTATGGACTGATGCTCGCAGCAAGCGATATTCGACGAGACCTTCGCCAACAAAAACTGTCTCGATTTGTTCTAAATGTTCGGGATGACTGGTAATTGCATGAAACTTAAGTTGGCCGCGTACACCATGCGGTACCGTAATCTGGCCAACCAGCAACACATCATCGAGAGAAGGACGAGCACTCATACGCCGCTACGAGTTAATGTCAAGGTGAACACGCTTGCGCTCTCGCGCCGCAGCAACACCTAGCACATCACGAATCGCCTTCGCCACACGTCCGCTACGACCGATCACTTTTCCCGCATCCCCAGGAGCAACTGTCAACTCCAGCGTGATTGCAAAGCGACCATCACGTTCACGAACTCGTACCGCTTCGGGCTGATCGACAAGCTCTTTTACGATGAACAGCAGCAATTCTTTCATAGTGTGTAGCATTAAGAACAAAGAACAAAGAACAAACTTTCATATAGACGTGCTGTTCTTTGCTCCTTGCCCTTTGTTCTCCAATTTACTTAGGCTTCGGTTACAGGCTGCGCGGGTTCTGCCTCAGGCGTAAACGGCGTGCCTGGCTGCGCTTCGATGCCAACCTTGCCAAACAGGTACTTAACAGTGTCCGATGGCTGCGCGCCGACGCTTAGCCAATAGCGTGCTCGCTCAGTTTTGACATTAAGCACCTTGGGCTGCTGCACCGGATTGTAGTTACCAATGATTTCAATGAACTTACCATCGCGCGGCGACCGGGAGTCAGCAACAACAATACGATATGTCGGTTTTTTGTTCTTACCGCGCCGCGTCAAACGAATCTTAACCACGTGAAATCCTCCAAAAAAGTATTGAACCTAAAAATCTACTTATTGATCTTTGCGCATGTTGCGCAACATTGCCTCGATGTCGGCGGGGCTGCTATTGGGACCAAGTCCCGGCTGCGAACCCAACGGAGGCATTCCGGAACGAGAACCAGGCATTTGTGGCCCACGCGCCTTCTTTTTCTTGCCTTTTTTGCCGCTGCCGCCCTTATTATTGGTGCTGGCGCGACCACCGCTGGCACCGGGCATCATGCCCATCATGCCCTTCATCATCTTCTGCATTTCGCGGAACTGCTTTAACAGCTCGTTCACTTCATTTACATCGGAGCCGGAGCCACGAGCAATGCGCTCTTTACGACTTTGCTTGATAATGTCGGGATTGCGGCGCTCTTCCGCGGTCATCGACTGGATAATCGCCTCGATATGCTTCAGATCGTCCTCGTTGATATGCTCTTCGAGCTTGAGCTGTCCCATACCCGGCAGCATTCCAAGGATTTGCTGTAACGGCCCCAAGCGGCGCATCTGCTTCATCGCACCCAGGAAGTCTTCAAAGTCAAACTTGCCCTTCTGCATTTTCTTCTGCATTTTGGCAGCTTCTTCTTTGTCGATCGTCTCTTCAGCGCGCTCGATCAGCGTCAGCACATCGCCCATGCCAAGAATGCGCGAGGCAAGTCGCGGTGGGTCGAAGGCTTGCAGGCCATCCACTTTTTCGCTCGTACCCAGGAACTTAATCGGTACGCCCGTCACCTGACGAATCGAAAGCGAAGCGCCACCACGCGCGTCGCCGTCGACCTTGGTCATCACAAAGCCGGTTAACGGCACGCGTCGATTAAACTCCTCGGCAACCCGCACCGACTCTTGACCAATCATCGCGTCGACAACGAGCAGCGTCTCGTGAGGATTGGTTTCCGAACGAATCTCTTCCAGCTCTTGCATCAACGCTTCGTCGATCTGCAACCGACCGGCGGTATCCAAGATCACCACGCCGTGACCGTTTTTGCGCGCCTCAGCAATACCATTACGCGCAATCGTAACCGGCGATACCTCCGTGCCTTCACTATGGACAGGCACCTGGATCTGTTTGCCAAGCGTTTCGAGCTGCTTAATAGCGGCTGGACGATATACGTCACACGCGACAAGCAGTGGATTACGGTGCTTTTTGCGCAGAAACAGGCCAAGCTTGCCCGCCATGGTCGTCTTGCCGGCGCCATTGAGACCAACCAGCAGAATAATCGTCGGGCCGGGCTGTACCGATGCAAGCGGCACCGCTTCGTCACCCAGCAGGTGAATCAGCTCGTCGTTAACGATCTTGACGACCATCTGAGCCGGCGTAAGGCTTTTGGTGATATCCTCACCTATCGCCTGCTCACGCACCCGCCCCACAAAATCCTTAACAACCTTAAAGTTAACGTCGGCTTCCAAAAGCGCGCGTCGTACTTCTTTAAGCGCTTCATCAACGTCGGCTTCGCTCAAACGACCGCGTGAGCCAAGCCGAGTAAATACATTTTGTAGCCGATCAGAAAGACTTTCAAACATACTTTTTAGCCCTGTGCCACCCGCTACTGCAGCAGGCACGAAGAACGCGGCTGCGCCGCGTCGGTGTCTCATTGTAGCGGATTGGTGGGGCAACGTCAAATAATGTAGCAATTTTGACACGACTCAGCAAGTACAATGGGTTCGGACGGGGCAGGTAATTCAACCCGCCCCAATCTGTCACAAAGGTCGTCACGCAGCACTGCTACTCACTTCGCGCATCCGTTCGGCATTGTCTGCAACCGTCAATGCATCGATCATCCGGTCCAGATCGCCGCTGAGCACGACCGGGATGTTAGAAAAGTTCTGCCCGATGCGGTGATCAGTGATGCGGTCCTGCGGAAAGTTGTAGGTACGAATTTTTTCGGCGCGCTCGCCCGTGCCTACCTGCGCAATCCGCGATGACCCCAACTCCTTCTGCCGCTTTTCCTGCTCAATCGCATACAAGCGCGAACGCAGCACAGCCATCGCCCGCTCACGGTTCTTGATCTGTGACCGTGTATCTTGACAGGTTACAATCATCTGCTCGGATGTGCCGGGTCGATAGGTGATTCGGACCGCCGAGTCAGTCGTATTAACACCTTGTCCACCGTGACCACCTGCTCGGAACACATCGACACGATAATCTTCGGCCCTGATGTCGATCTCGGTTTCTTCGACCTCAGGCAACACCGCAACTGTGGCCGTGGAAGTGTGAATACGACCTCGCGCTTCGGTAGCAGGCACTCGCTGGACCCGATGAACCCCGCCCTCGTACTTCATGCGACTATACGCGCCATCGCCATGAATCTCAAAGACGACTTCCTTGAATCCACCGGCTGCGTTCTCGTTCGCATTCAGCAGTTCGACCTTCCAGCCCTTCACCTCAGCATAACGACTGTAAGCTCGGAACAAATCAGCCGCGAACAAGCCTGCTTCGTCACCGCCTTCACCCGCGCGGATTTCAACGATAACGTCCTTCTCATCGTTGGGATCACGCGGCAGGAGCAGTAGCTTAATCTCCTCGTCTA
>JASKZZ010000077.1 GCA_030147335.1 Herpetosiphonaceae bacterium
TTTCGCTGTTTGTATTGTATGCCCGAGCATGGCGCGCATTTCGCTCCTCGCGACGAGCTGCTGACCGATGACGAGCTACTGCGGGTGGTCCAGGCAGCGGCGGATGTGGGCTTTGAGAAAATTCGCTTGACGGGCGGCGAGCCGACACTACGTCGCAATATTGTCGAGATTGTGCGTGGCATTGCAGCTACGCCGGGTATCCGCGAAATCTCGATGACCACGAATGGGCTGCGGCTGTCCGATATGGCGCAGCCGCTCAAAGACGCAGGCTTGACTCGGGTCAATATTTCGATTGACTCGCTCAATCCTGACAAGTTTCGGATGCTGACGCGTGGTGGTGATTTTGCGCGGGTCTGGTCGGGTATTGAGCAGGCTGAGCGCGTAGGGTTTCAGCCGATGAAGCTGAATGCCGTTGTCGTGCGCGGGCTGAACGACGATGAGCTTGCCGATTTGGCACGTCTTACGCTGGACCGGCCATGGCAGCTGCGGTTTATCGAGATGATGCCGCTCGCTGGCGTGGGCGATCTTGCCGACCAAAGTGTTGTGCCGACGACCGAAATTATTGCCAAGCTTGAACAGGTGTATGGTCCGCTTGAGTTTGTGGGTTGGTTTGGCAGCGATCCGGCGCGTACCTACCGTTTGCCAAATGGACAAGGCACGCTTGGCTTTATATCGTCCATCACCGAGCCGTTCTGTTCAACGTGTAACCGCATGCGCTTGACTGCGGACGGCAAGCTGCATCTTTGCTTGCTGCGCGATAATGAGCTAGATTTGCGGGATGCCATTCGTGGCGGCGCTTCCGCCGAAGACCTCGCCGCGCTCATGCGTCAGGCTGTCTGGTTGAAGCCGTGGGGTCATGGTCTGCCCGACGGTATCAAGCCGACGCTACGGGGAATGTCGGAGCTTGGGGGATAAGCTGTGGGTAATGGATGACTCAGTTTCGAGTTCCAAGTTCCCGAGTTAAGACTTCAACCGCTCGTTGTTCTTTGTTCCTCTGACCTTGTGTTATACTGCGTGCGCGAAAATTGCTAACGCTTCGATGAGGAGGCGACGTCCTTGATACCTGATACCATGCGTGCCGTCGTCAAGGCGCAAGCGGCGAAGGGCGCTGAATTACAAACTGTTCCGGTGCCTTCGATTGGGCCTCGCGACGTGCTGGTTAAGGTGCGCGCGACAACCATCTGCGGCACCGATCTTCATATCTACCGCTGGGATACCTGGGCGCAAAGCCGCATCAGGCCGCCAATGGTTTTTGGCCATGAGTTTTGTGGTGATGTTGTGGCCACCGGCGATGAAGTGACTACGGTCAACGTCGGCGACTTCATTTCGGGCGAGACTCATATCATCTGTGGTCACTGTTACCCTTGCCGCACTGGGCAATACCACATTTGTCGCAACGTCAAAATTATTGGCGTGGATCGGCCTGGGTGCTTTGCGGAGTATGTCGCGCTGCCGGCATCCAATGCATGGCGTAATGATCCTAAGCTCGATCCGGCGATTGCTGCCGCTCAGGAGCCGTTTGGCAACGCCGTGCATACCGCGCTTTCAACCGATCTTGCTACAAAAACTGTGCTGATTACTGGCTGTGGCCCGATTGGGTTATTTGCAGTTGGTATTGCGAAGGCAGCAGGAGCACGTCGCATCTTTGCCACCGACGTGAATCCGAGCCGGTTGCAAATGGCGCGTGAGATGGGCGCGACCGATCCACTAGATGGACGTGGCGACGTGGATGCCGAAATTTTGGCAGTGACTGATGGCAGTGGTGTGGATGTGCTGCTGGAAATGTCGGGTCATCCCACAGCAATCGACCAAGGGTTTCGGTCGCTGCGCTTTGGTGGCTATGCGGCGCTGCTTGGTCTTCCAGGCCGCCCCATTGATAACTTCGACCTTGCTAATCATATCGTCTTCAAAGGCGCGACCGTCTATGGCGTGTCGGGCCGCAAGATGTACGAAACCTGGTATCAAACTCGCGCGCTGATTAGCGAAGGCCGCGTTGATATTGGGCCGATTATCACGCATCGGCTGCCACTGGAAGCGTTTCAAGATGCGTTTGAGATGATGATTCGTGGTGATGCTGCCAAAGTAGCGCTGTTCCCGTCTGAATCAGGCTAGCTACGTTTCGATCTGGCTTTTTATATTGCTTCATTGTTTATTGTTGAGAAATGATCATGCCAAAGGCATTTGATGAGTTTGTCCAATCGCAGCTAGAAGATCTTAAGCAGCAGGGGTTGTACCGTAAGCTGCGAATTCTTAGCGGCGAACAGGGTCCGCGCTCCATGATCGATGGTCATGACGTTATTAATTTGTCGTCCAATAACTACCTCGGCCTGACAACTCATCCAAAGTTGCGGGAGGCGGCTAAAGCGGCGATTGACAAGTATGGCGTTGGCGCAGGTGCCGTCCGTACCATCATCGGCACGATGGATATTCACGAGGAGCTGGAGCGGAAGCTAGCAGCGCTGAAACATACTGAGGCTGCTCTCGTGTTGCAAAGCGGCTTTACCGCGAACGCCGCTGCACTGGGTCCAATCCTGGCTGATGGCGACCTTGTGATTTCTGATGAGCTTAATCACGCGTCGATTATTGACGGCATTCGGCTGACCAAAGCGGCGCGTAAAGTGTACAAGCACAACGACACCGACGATCTGGAGCGGGTGCTTGAAGCAACACGCGGCCAATTCCGTAACACACTGGTTGTTACCGATGGTGTTTTTTCGATGGATGGCGATATTGCGCCACTGCCGCGCATCGCTGAGCTAGCCCAGCATTTCGGCGCAATCACCATGGTTGATGACGCGCATGCGTCGGGAGTGCTGGGACCACATGGCAGTGGAACAGTTCATCACTTCGGCCTGGAAAAGCAGTGGGATATTTCAATCGGTACGTTGTCAAAATCGATTGGCTCGATTGGCGGCTATGTAGCAAGCACACAAGCACTACGTGAGCTGATGGAGCATCGGGCAAGACCGTTTTTGTTCTCAACTGCTCATCCGCCATCGGTTACGGCGACCTGCATTGCTGCGATTGAGCTGTTGCAAAGCGACGAGGGCCAACAGTTAATCGACCGTATGTGGGACAACGCGCGTTTTCTCAAACAAGGTCTTGGCGAGCTTGGCTTTAATACCGGTATTTCGCAAACGCCAATAACGCCAGTGATTGTGGGTGACGGCGCAAAGGCGATGCAGTTTTCGGATCGTCTTTTTGCTAACGGTGTATTTGCACAAGGAATCGCTTTCCCAACTGTAGCGCGCGATAAAGGCCGGGTCCGGACCATCGTTACAGCGGCGCATAAGCGCGCTGATCTGGAGGAAGCGCTCAATATCTTTGAGCATGTTGGCCGCGAGATGCAGTTAATTTAGTATAGCATTACGACGTACGTTCATTCCCGTGAGCGTGGTAAAATATGCATATCTTTCTGTGTTGTTCTGACGTTTAATGAAATATGGAGAATGAGCTATCGAAGCTGTAGCACTTGCGCGACGCGCAGTAACATTAGCTGAAGACAAGCAGGCGCACGATATTGTGATGCTGGATTTACGCGGCCTCACCACTATTGCCGATTATTTTGTAGTCTGCACGGCTGAGAGCGAACGGCAATTGCGCGCCGTGGTTAATTCAATCGACGAAGATTTGGTCGACGCCGGGGCGAAGCGACCACGAATTGAAGGTTCAGCTGAGACCGGCTGGGTGTTGCTCGATTTTAGTGACGTGATTATTCATATCTTCTCGCCTGAGCAGCGGGAGTTTTACCGGATTGAACGGTTGTGGAAGCAGGCCCAGCCGGTCGTCGTGGTACAGTAAAGGAACGAGACACATGGCCGCCACCGCACGGGATCGCTACGTTCTGTTCGCTCTCGGTGCTGCAACCGGCAGTGCTGTGGGTCTCATTGTTGGTGCATTAATTAGCTTCTGGTTAGGTGAAGAAGCGGTCGACGGACTCAAGCGCGCTTTCCGCCATTTACTTGGCCGTGAGCAACAGCCTAACTTCGAGCTGTTTTTACAGTAACAAACGCAATCCTTTGATAGGGAGTTGCTGAGGACTTCCGGTTGTTGAGAGCCGTCTGCAAGGACGTAGCTTCACTTCTCTCAATGTATCCAGTGTTGTACAAACGTGTGTACAACTGATGCATGCTTAACGTTTATCAACGCATGCTCATGTTCGTTCTATTGTGTACGACGGCTCTTACAACTATGAGTAAGAGCCGTCGTGGTGCATCTATCTGCTTATTTTAGCGCGCTCACAATTTGCTGTACGTTATAGCTCATCATTTTGAGGTAGCTATCCCCCTCGCTGCCTGTCTCACCCAGCGCATCGGTATAAAGATTTGTTACAATCTTGATCCCGGCTTCGTCTGCGATCTGCTCGGCTAGACGTGAGTTAACCGTATTTTCGGTGAAGATTGCGGGAACATTTTGTTCCTTAATTAGTCCTACGAGTTGACTAATTTGCTGCGCCGACGGATCTTCTTCAGTCGAGACGCCCTCAAATACGCTTCCTACAATCGTAAAATCGTAGCGTTTGGCGAAATATCCGAATGTATCGTGATTCGTGATCAGCTTACGTCGTTCTTGCGGAATCGTTTGTACTTGTTGTTCGATATCCGCATCCAGGCGCTTAAGTTGATCGAGGTAGGCGGCTGCATTTGCGTCATACGTGCCAGCGCCAACTAAGTCGAATTGCTTCAGTCCATCACGAATGTTTTCAACATACTTGATCGTGTTTTGGACATCGAACCACATATGCGGATCTTTGCCTTCCTCCGCATGTTCGTCCTCCGCGTGTTCGTCCTCCGCATGAGCTTGTGCGCTGCTTGAAGCATCAGTATGTTCGTCCTCCGCATGAGCTTGTGTGCTGCTTGAAGCATCAGCGGTACTATGCTCCTCGTGTTCACCACCTTCAATCGTGGCAATACCCTCGGTCACCACAACCGTAAGTCGTTCTCCACCGGCATTTTGTGTCAATTCGCCAAGCCATTCTTCTAGCCCAAGCCCATTTTCAAACAATACACGCGCCTCTGCAACAGCTTGAATGTCATTCGGCGTTGGTGAGAAGGTATGCGGATCGGCTCCCGGCGGGAGAATAGCTTGCACCTGAACACGATCACCACCAACATTCTTCACCAGATCAGCAATAATGCTTGTTGTTGCAACGACAGGCAAAACATCGACTGCCGTATTTGCCTCTGTGCTACCACTAATCGAATCTTGCGTTGTTGTTTCACCTGGACTGCCACAAGCGTTTAGGAGTGCCATTACAAGCACAACCATAGCTAATCGTTTGAGCAACGTTATTATTGCCACTGCTTCTGCTCCTTGTTGTTGTACACTTGGTAATCAATACAGCTGGTCGTTAACTGTTGGACACAATACATGAATACGCTCATGTCACCCGACCTCCACCACTCCAATATCATTAGTTGATATATTGTATCATCAATTGAGGTTTGTCAACAGGCGGTTAGTAGATAGCGGATGCATTATTTGGGATATTGTGCCAATAATGTAGACGGGGTTAGATAATTATGTCTTGACTTATAGCCGTGTGGAAGAAGGGGGTACAAATGACTGGAGCAGAAACTATCGTGGAAAATCGTTGTCAGTAGTTGAGTAGTATTGATGGAAAAAGCGCTGCAACAAGTGGCCAAACTGCCTCCACAGCGCAAGGGCAGTGATTGCGCCTGCTGTGTCAATCAGCACGTCGGTTACGGCAGGGCGGCGGTTGGGCGTCCACGATTGATGGTATTCGTCGCTGACTGCATAAAGAACTGCTAACAACAGCGCGAGGGCATATGTGCCTGGAGTATGTCGCTGCAGCTTACGGGTACGCTGTATCGCGTACAGATAACACAGGGCAAGCACAGCGTAAACGCCGAAATGAGCGCTCTTGCGCAAAACAAGATTCAAGAAATTGCTGGCTGGACGAGGCAAGTCGGGCTGCGACGAAAACCAAAAGATCAGCATCATCCAGGCAATCGCAGGTAGCCAACAAAGGATTATGTTATTGATTCTTGAAACTGTTGTTGTCATTCGCGCGGAACACTCATTAGTACAAATGGCCTTTGTGGTAAAGGAACAAACATTAGTTACGCTGCCAATGACTGATGTTCCATGTCAACGGAGCAACGGGATCGGGTAGGACGTTCTGAAGGCCCGGACGCTGCAATACCACAACGGGCCGCTGCAATAATGGAACAGCTGGTAGTTCTTGGGTCCATAAACGCTGTTGCTTCAGATATTCTTGAGCGCGGACCCGTGTATCCATAACTCCATTTGCACGCCGAAGAGACCATTCAGCGGCCTCAAAGCACCAACCGCTGAAATTATTACCAGTGTAGCTATTTTCCGGCATAGGAACCGCATTGCAGCTCCATAATGGTAAGCCTCCTGGGTCGACACCAGCTATCCATGCGAACAGGGCAACCTGGAAGGTTCGACGGTACAACGGCCCCGTGGGGCTATAAAACTGATCAACGGGCTGCGTCTCAACCTCGGCTTGAATACCCACAGCTCGCCAGCTGTCTACAATCTGCTGTGCCAGTGCTGTACGCAAAGCAGTATCGGTTGTGAGCAGTGTGAGTGTAAACGGCTCATCGTTTGGTAGCTCGCGCACACCATCACCGTTTCGATCAGCCAATCCGGCCTCATCTAACAATGCAGACGCTTTGCTGGCGTCATACGGGTAGCGTGCAAGCTGCTCATCACCTGCATAGAACGTGCTTTGCTCAGGCAAGATCCAGCTATGAATTGGCTGCACTTTTCCACCAAACAGCGTGGCGCTCATCGTCTCCCGATCCAGGGCATGTGCCAGCGCTTTCCGTACACGAACATCCTGTAGTCGATCAACGCCCAGGTTAAAGTCAAGATGCTCATAGATCGGTCCTGGAAGATATGTAACCTCTGCCGCTCCACTCTGCTGATCTTGATCAAGAAATGCGTACAGCTCCTGTGGAATACGCTCCAACGTAGCAACATCTACGTCGCCGCTTGTAATCGCATTACGCAGTTCCTCGGCAGTTGCATAAAAGCGGAAGACAAGTCGTTCAGGCAAACGCTCATGATTGGGCCAGTAGTCGTTGCGCGTCAACTCCAATTGTCGGCCTGGCGTGTGTTCAGCGAATGTATATGGACCGTATCCAAGGGGCTGTCGTTTCATTTCTGCCATAGCTTCTTCGGGTGGCAGGTCTGCAAGACTGTGTCGAGGCAGCGGCGGCCACGCCGTCAACAGGTAGCCAGGTTCGGTTCGACCTGGCTTAAGCACCGCGCGGGTCGTGTACTCATCCACCTGCTCATAGCGCTCCACCATTCCTCGCGTTAGCTGTGCTTCTTGCGAAGATTGTACTTGATCCATCAGATTGTAAGAGAATAGCGAGTCGGCTGCCGTTAATGGCTCGCCATCGGCCCAGCGCAGGTCACGGCTCCAACGATAGGTGATCGTAAGCTGCTGTGTTGTTGTCGGCTGTGTTGTTTCCGTTAAGGTAAACTGACCCGTAGCATCAAGGAAGCCGGAGATTTCTTGAACCTGGAGATCGCCATTTGCGCTACTCGGCAGCGACTCAAGTATGCCTGTAGTTGTATATGCATAACTCCGACCCAATACCGGCGTCGGAAACATTGCTTCAACAATCGGCGCTGCGGCACGTCCGTCCGGGGAGAACGGCAATACGTTAGCAGGCTCGTCTAATAAACCTATTGTCCAGCTCGTTGGTTCTTCGCCTTCAAGTACAGGCGTTGGCGCGCTTACCGCTTCGGGCGTGGTAGTGGGGCTATCGGTGACGGAAGTCGACGGAGCTTCCACCGCAGGCACAGACGGCGTTGGGGCGTTTTGTAGGCTACAGCCGAGCAGTGAACAAAGTAAGAGTGCAATGATACCTACGCGACCAATCAACCGGCTCAATCCTTTCAAGTTCAACATCGGGTGAGGATGATACCAGAAATTGATGTTGGCTGCCGCATCAGCCCCATGTTAAAATACAACACCCTCATCCACTAGGACGAGGGTGTTGTATGACAGTTGCTAGTCTAAATAGCCGCGCAGCTTTTTACCCAGGTGAGGGTGACGGAGTTTACGCAGTGCAACCGCTTCGATCTGTCGAATCCGCTCGCGGGTAATGCCAAACTCAACGCCAACTTCTTCCAGTGTTCGATACTTGCCGTCTTTGAGGCCGTAGCGCAATTGAATAATTTTACGTTCCCGTTCCGGTAGCTTGTCGAGTACTTCCTCGATTTGCTCACGCAGCATCGTTTGTGCGGCTGCTTCGGCTGGTGTGGCGAGTCGCTCATCCTCGATAAAATCGCCCATGCGACCTTCGCCATCCTGGCCAACCGGCATTTCAAGCGACAGCGGATGCATAGATGCTTCAAGTGTCCGGCGTATTTTGCCTGGATTGATGCCCATCGCGTCTGCAATTTCTTCAGGTGTTGGATCACGCTGCATTGATTGTTGCAGCTTATGCGAAGCGCGCTTCACCTGTGAGATTGCCTCTCCCATATGAACAGGGAGGCGAATGGTACGGCTTTGGTCGGCAATGGCGCGGGTGATAGCTTGACGAATCCACCATGTTGCATACGTCGAAAACTTATGACCTTTGGTGTAATCGAACTTTTCAACGGCACGCATCAGGCCGATATTGCCTTCTTGAATCAAGTCCATCATCGTCAGGCCGTAAGACGTGTATTTCTTGGCGATAGAAACAACCAACCGCAAGTTAGCCTGGATCAAATGTCGACGCGCGTCATTACCGGCTTCGATTGCTCGCTGACAACTAAATCGATCTTCACGACTCAAGCCATCACAGCGAATTGCCTTACGAGCCTCATTACCGCATTCCATAGCTTTTGCGAGATCAACTTCCTGCTGCGCTGTTAACAACGACACCTGACCGATCTCTTGTAGGTACATACGAACAGGATCATCAACGGTTGTTTCAGCAACTTCGGGAGCGTGATGGGGGCTTTCTTCAAGCTGGAATGCAGAGCCGGAAGTAATGTGTGTGGGTGGCACGCGTGGGACCGAGTCGATAACGGCAATGCCTTCAGCACCAAGTGTCGCGTAGAGCTGGTCGATGTCTTCGACGTTCCGTTCGGGTTCGGGAACTGACGCTAGAATCTCGTCGCAGGTAATAAAGCCACGATTGCGTCCCAGCTCAAGCAGCTTGTCCAACATGCAGGCCGTCCTCCAAAGGCGATAAAGCCAAATGTATATGAGTATGTTGATGTATGCTGTTCAGATAACAAGGCAAGAGGGTCCGCGTTCGTGTCCACGGAACCCTCTTATGTGCCTACATTGCACCATCTGTCACGAGTTCATATACTATAGCGGCTGCCCTAGTCAAAGTCAACCCCTTTCTTAAGCATAAATTAACTGAATTTTGTGCTCTGCAATACAGTTTCATTCAAGGTAGAACATAGCTTAACAAGGTCGTTTACACACGATGGCACGGCGCTTGGTGTTGCGATGCTAGGATATTCTTAAGCACATGGAGGTGCACTGTGGCAGATAGTGAAGCATACTGTGTCAAATGCAAGGAAAAGCGACCGATGAAGGATGCTCATGAGGAGCAGTTGGATAATGGTCGGCGCGCGATGAAGGGTACGTGCGAAGTTTGCGGCACAAAGATGACCAAGTTCTTACCGAACAAGAAAGACTAGCGCGTACAAATTCCGGTCGGTTTTTTCAACGGACGAGGTATGTACCCCGTCCGTTGTTCTATGGTATGCTATCCGCCTACCACCTATTCCAATCGTTGAGGCCGTATGTCGAAGGAAACAGCGCCACAGCAGTCAGTGTCCGTTAATCGAAAAGCATATCACGATTATTTTATCGAGGAAGACTACGAGGCCGGGATTGTTTTGACCGGCTCCGAAATTAAGTCGATTCGAGCAGGTCATGTTAACCTGCGCGGTTCGTATGCACGCGTACAAAATGACGAGCTATGGTTGTTCGACGCGCATATTTCACCCAATGACCATACCAGTACGTATTTCCAGCATGAGCCAACACGTCCGCGTAAACTGCTGCTTCATCGTCGCGAGATCAGCAGGTTGCTAGGTAAGCTGGAGCAAAAAGGCTTGACACTTGTACCGCTTGATATTCATTTCAAGGGCCGACGGGCCAAAGTCAAGCTAGGGGTTGCGCGAGGCAAGAAGCTGTATGATAAGCGTGAGGCGACTGCGGAACGCGACGCCAAGCGACAGCTTGACCGGATTGTCAAAGAACGCCGCTACGACGACTAGAGCAAAGAACGAGGAGGAGAGAATAATCAATCTCTCCTCCTCGTTCTTTTGGTTTCTGGTCTTTGTTATTTATCGGCCAGACGCAATTGTTTGTCCTACAAGATTGAGTACAGGATTTGTTAAAAATCCCTGCACGACGACCAGTAAAGCTGCGACGCTAACACCAACGAGCAGCGGCGTTGTTGTAAATGAGCGAGCCGGTTGTGTACCTTCACGCATATACATATTGACGATGATGCGTAGGTAGTAAAACGCCGAAATAACGCTGCTCAACAAGCCGATCAACGCCAGCCACCAGAAACCGGCCTGATATGCAACCTGAAACACTAGCCACTTGGCAAAGAACCCCGCCAATGGTGGCACTCCTGCGAGCGATAACATGAACACGGTCATCGCAATGCCAAGACCGGGTTGTCGCCAGCCGAGACCACCTAAATCCGCAATATCGAAGCGTTCCTCACCAGCCTGTTCCAGCGCAATCACGACCGCAAACGCGCCCAGATTTGTGAGCGAGTAGGCCAGAATATAGTATAAAAAGCTTTGGACCGCTCCCACCTCGTTGATGCCTACCAACGCGCACAAGATGAATCCAGCGTGAGCGATTGATGAGTAGGCCAGCATGCGCTTGATGTTGCTCTGTGCCACTGCCGCGACGTTTCCAACAAGCATTGTCAGTGCTGCCAGGACGGCGAGAAGCAGCTGCCAGACCGGCAGTACGTCTACCGGAAAGGCAATTTGGACAACGCGTAGGAGCGCGGCAAAGCCTGCTGCTTTTGTCGCCGCCGACATGTAGGCCGATACAGGTGTCGGCGAGCCTTCATACACATCAGGCGTCCACATATGGAACGGTACCATCGAGATTTTGTAGCCGAAGCCAATCAACAACAGGCCCAAACCAATCAGCAGTAGTGGTGATGTTTGGATTGCGGGGTTTGATCGCAGTTGGCCGGCAATCGCTTCCAGGTCAGTCGTGCCAGTCACGCCGTAGATGAGCGCAATGCCGTAAATTAGGAAGCCAGCCGCGAATGCTCCATAGAGCAGGTATTTCATGGCTGCTTCTTGCGAGCGAACGCGTGGATACGCAAATCCTGCCAGGATGTACAACCCAATCGACAGCCATTCGAGGCAGATGAACAGTACGATCAAGTTGCGCCCATGGCCCATCATCATCATAGCGGCTGTGGTGAACAACAAGACGGGATAAAATTCTCCCATCTCGATGTCCTGCCGCTTAAGATAGTCCATCGCGAACAAAATTGTAATCGCCGTAACAAGCACCAAAATCCAGTCGATTGCGATGGCAGTATCGTCAAGGAGGGCCATGTTGGAGAACGATAGGCGCGCTGGCTGACCATAGAAGGGCACTGCGGCAGCGGCAGCAACGCCAAGCCCTACCAGGGCAAGAATTGCTGTTGTACGCTTGTTGCTGATGAAAAGGTCGAGCAGCAGCAGCGCTGTTGCCCACACCACCAGTACCAGCGGTGGCCCAATTGTGAAAAAGTCTGTTGATGGTGGAGTAAATTCCATGTGTTACCTCGCCGCCAGAGCTGGACCAACATTGTTTGCCAGCGCGGTTACCGATTCATTCATTGCGCGGAAAAAGGGCGATGGATACAAACCAATCACAATAATCAGTACCACCAGCGGCACCAGCATCGCAAGCTCCAGACGCGTAACGTCACGCATCTTCGCCGTTGCTTCGGTAACGCCGCCCATCATCACTCGGCGGAACATCCAGAGCAGATAAACCGCGGCAAGGATAACGCCGATAAGTCCAAATGCGGCGAACTCCCAGCCAAGATACGGAGAGCTGAACGTACCGAACATGATTGTTGCTTCGCCGACAAAGCCATTGAGCGCCGGTAAGCCAATCGACGACATAATGACCAGCAGCGATATGAATGTATAAATCGGCATCACTTTCCACAGACCGCCGAACGCATCGATCTCACGGGAATGCCGTCGTTCATAAATCATGCCGATCAACAAAAAGAGCGCGCCGGTCGAAAGGCCGTGATTCACCATCTGCAGAATTGCCCCGTGAATGCCAATCGGGTTGAGCGCGAAGATTCCCAGCATTACAAAGCCAAGATGCGATACCGACGAGTATGCGACAAGCTTCTTGATGTCGGTCTGTGCGTAGGCGATCCAGGCACCGTAGATAATGCCAATCACCGCCAGCACACCAATTGCCGGCGCGAAGAAGCGCGACGCTTCTGGGAAGAGCTGCAGGTTGAATCGCAGAAAACCGTATCCACCTAGCTTAAGCATCACGCCCGCTAGAATAATCGAACCTGCGGTAGGCGCTTCGGTATGGGCGTCGGGCAGCCACGAGTGGAACGGCCACAGCGGCACTTTAACGGCGAACGCCGCAAAGAATGCCAGGAACAGCCAGCGCGCCAAGTTCTGATCCAATGTGAACTGATTGGTACGAATCGCCTGAGCCATATCGGGGAGGCTGAAGCTATTCTGGCCCCACAGTACGTAGAGCGCAATAATTGCCAGCAGCATCAACACCGAAGCCGCGAACGTGTACAAAAAGAATTTGACCGTGGCGTAGATTCGCCGCGAGCCGCCCCAGATGCCGATCAAGAAATACATCGGCACCAGGGTAAATTCCCAGAAAACATAGAACAGGAACAGATCCTGCGCCAACAACACGCCGAGCATGCCTGTTTCAAGCGCCAGCATAAACGCTTCAAACGCCCGAACGCGGGTATTGACCGAGTCAAAGGTTGATAAGATCGTGATCGGCGTGAGAAACGTTGTCAGCAATACGAGCCATACCGAAATGCCGTCAATGGCAAGATGGTAATCGACGCCAAACGCGCTGATCCATGGCACTCGCTCAACAAGCTGCAAGTTTGCGCTGTTCGAATCGAACAAGCCTAATCCTGGAATAAGTGGCAGCGATGCCACAAAAACAACCAGGCTCCAGATTAAGGCAACGCGTCGAGCGGTCTGGTCGCTCATACGCCGCGCCACGAGCAACACAATTGCTCCCAGCAGCGGCAGCCAAACAATCAAGGAGAGTAAAAAATTCAAAGCAACACCTATCATGTTGGAGCTGAGGTTATAAGGCGGATTGCCGTTCTAGTTGGACCCGCGTCCAAACCTCAGCCCCGATGTTTTACCGTACTGAAGCAAAGCCGAAGTAGCCGAGCACCGCGATCACACCAACCAGAAAGACCAGTGTGTACGAACGAATATAGCCGGTTTGGGCCGTGCGCAGACCCCGTCCGCCCAGTCCGACTAGCCGCGCTGCGCCGTTAACCAGACCATCAATGCCCATTGGGTCGAAGATGCGCGACAAGAAGCCGGCGATTGATTTGAATGGCCGCACTACGCCCGCATCGTACGTGTCGTCAGCGTACCAGCGGTTTTCAAACCCCTCGAAAAAGACGCCGAGGTAGTGTGCCAGCGGGTCGCGGAATGTTTTCTTCCACTTCCGCTTGCCGTACACTTGATACGCGATCCATCCGGCGGCAAGTGCGAGCGCCACGGTAAAGGCTGCCAGTGGAATATTGAATTTCAACGGCTCTTGCACGGCATTGGCACCCTCAAACACCGGCTCCAGAAAATGATCTAGCCAATGGCCGATGGGAAAATTGATTAG
>JASKZZ010000126.1 GCA_030147335.1 Herpetosiphonaceae bacterium
ATCGTATTTTTACCGCAACGGTGAGGGCGACGAGATATTGTTTGTCCATGAAGGCGAAGGTGTCCTTGAAACCATTTTCGGCAACGTACCGTATCGCCGAGGCGACTACCTGTACCTTCCGATTGGTTGTACGTGGCGTCTCGTGCCCAGTGGCGGTGAGACACGACTGTTAGTGATCGAAACAACCGGCGAGATCACCACGCCACGTCGCTACCGCAACGAGCATGGGCAGCTGCTGGAACATTCGCCCTACTCCGAACGCGACTTCCGCGTACCGATGCAGCTTGAGCCACACGACGAGCAAGGCGAATTTGAAGTACGCGTGCGTGCTCGGGGTCGATTGACGCGGCACATTCTTGATCACCACCCACTTGATGTTGTAGGTTGGGACGGGTTTTTGTATCCCTATGCGTTCAACATCGAAGACTTTGAGCCGATCACGGGACGCATTCATCAACCGCCGCCGGTGCATCAAACCTTTCAAGGGCCGAACTTCGTAGTATGCTCGTTCGTGCCGCGTTTGTTTGACTACCACCCGTTGAGCATTCCCGCGCCGTACAACCATTCAAACGTCGAAAGTGACGAGGTACTGTATTACGTTGAAGGCAATTTCATGTCGCGGCGCGGCATTGAGGAAGCATCCATCACGCAGCATCCCGCCGGACTACCACACGGGCCGCATCCAGGAACGACCGAAGCCAGTATCGGCAAGCAGGCGACTGAGGAGCTGGCAGTGATGATCGACACATTCAAGCCGTTGTATGTAACAAAGGAGGCGCTGCCTTACGAAGACCGCGCGTATCCGTTTAGCTGGACGCACGGCAAAGAAGAAGGACAATGGCGCGGCGAGCAGACCGACTAGCACCATCACCTTTGACGGTGCAGGTGGGTGAAGCGTTAGCAGGATAAAAAAACGCCGACAAGGAGCCTGGAACAAACAGCGAGACGCCTCCGGAGGCGTCTCGCTGCTGCTTTTGTATCTGTAGATGTTATCGCCAGCGTTGGTTAATCAACACCGTCAGGCCCAACCAAAGCAACAGCAGCGGTATGGAAAAGCCAATCGAGAAGATCACAGCAAGGCCGACAAAAAACAGCAGGGGTTGCAGTCCTCTTGTATTGTGACCATCAGCATGTGCATTGAGATAGGCCGTAATGCCAATCAGCACAAGAATGCCAGGAAAGAGATTACGGGTTAGAAATAATATACCAAGGCCAATCAACCATACAGCACCAATCGACTCTTTGTTGAAGCGGCGAACTGGCGCCATAGGCTGCACATTCATTTGCGGAGCGGTGACAGGCGCTGCGCTTGGCAACGTATAGCTCGGGACAACTGCGGAATCGAGCCGCGTTGTTGGGCCGATAGCAGGTGTTGTTTCCGACGTCACAACTGGGCTTTGGAAACTAGCTGCACAGTAGATACAGAACCTGGCGTCTCCTGGATTGGTACGTGCGCAATTTGGACAGTTCATGTTATCTTCCCTTCGGCAGTTGCCCGCGCGATACTTGTTTACAGCTAGGTATCCATGATACGTATCGGGCTGGCCAAATGTTGCAGGCGCTGCTCGGCAACGATCATGCTGTGAAGACGCTGATGATGCGAGTATGAAAACTATACAACTGTCTGAAATGAGGTTGGATCCATGGAAATTGAAGCAAAGCTTACACTGAACGCGCCAACCGATGCAGCACAAATAGAAGCGCTGGATTGGACGCCCTATCAGCTTGGCACGGGTCACGAGGTGCAGCAGCATGATACGTTCTTCGACACGCCGGAGCTTGCGCTTAGCCGGACGCGTCATGCAGTTCGGCTGCGTCAAGGCGGAACAACAACCGTTGTGACGCTCAAAGGACCAGGCAAGGTCGAAGGCGGCGTTCACGAGCGCGAAGAACTGGAGCTACCAACGGCGGGAAATACACCCGAACAATGGCCGTCTGCGATACAAACACGGTTGCAGCAGTTGATCGGAACACAATCAATGCAGCCGCTGCTGGAAGTTCGCAACCATCGACGCACATGGCCGCTGCTACAAGGCACCCGGACAATCGGCGAGGTCGCGCTGGATGAGGGCAGCATTGTCGCGGCAGGGAGGGAAGAGCCGATGCATGAGCTGGAAATTGAGCTTAAGGGCGGCAACCTTGATGATCTAACAATGTTGATAGGCATGCTTCGACAGCAGCTGCCGGCCGAGCCGGAAGATCGTTCCAAGTTTGCGCGTGGGCTTGCACTGCTCGGAATCGACACGTCCAACGCTTCGTAGGCGCGTACCAAAAGCTACCGCTGCCAACCATGATGTTCGCGGCAGCGGTTTATTCAATATGGAGAATCTAATGGCTAAAAAACGCCAATCCCCAGCTGTACTGCCTGAACTCCCACCTGAAGTTGCCATATCTGCTGAACAAGGACAATTTGCCGGCAGCGATCTGCTCGCGGAGGCGGGACGGCGAGTCATGGCGCAGCACACCAAAAAGCTGTATGGACATTTGCCGGGCGTTCTACTCGGCGACGATCCCCACGATATTCATCAGATGCGAGTTGCAACAAGACGTTTGCGGGCAAGTCTGCAAGCCACATCGGCTGCCTATCGTCCCGAGCTGGTCATTACCCTACGACGGCATCTACGAAAGCTGGCACGAGTGCTGGGCGAGGTGCGTGACCGTGATGTGCTGCTGATACGATTACGCAAAGACGCGAAAAAGCTCGCCCGCGAAGCCGGCAAATCGCTGGAAAACCAGCAAGCGGAACCGCAGCAAGACGAGCTACAGGTAGTGATCGAGCGGCTGCAAGACGAGCGAGCGGCTGCGCATGTCGAGCTTGTCGAAGAGTTGAACCGCAAGCGAACGACGCGTCTTCTGAACGAGCTCAACCAGTTTTTGACCCGTCCGCTACAGGAGGTGCAAGCCGACGATAACGGGCTGCCACTGCTGGTTCATCATTATGCAGGAAGCGCGCTATGGCGTGAGTATGAGGCAGTGCGACGCTTTGAAACAATTATTTTGGATGCGTCATCCGAGCAACTGCACGATCTGAGAATTGCTTGTAAGTATTTGCGCTACACGCTGGAGCTATTCGAGCCTGCATTGGGTGAAGATGCCCAGGGCGTGCTAAAGCAGGTTACGGCGATGCAGGAGCATTTAGGTAACGTCCATGATACCGATGTAGCGCTCCAATATCTCCAGGCGGCACATTCGACTCACACACAACCGCCAACGACCACAAATCGCTCAAACGGCGCGGCGGCGGAGACAGCCGAGAACGAAGCACAATCTTCACGAATCGGCCAATATATCGATATGCGGATTGGTGAGCGCAGTGAGCTAATAGGCAGCGTCCAGCCTCTTTGGCAGCAGCTTGTCGATCAAAACATTCGCACAACGATCGCTCGAATGATCAGCGCTTTGTAGGCTAGCACTCGCAAGCCCTTTCGGTCAGACACCAGCAAGAGACGCTTCACTCAGCCTGAAGCGTCTTCTTCCCATCATGCTTGCTCAATCACCACATTGACACCAAAGGCTTTGCGAAACAGTGCCGCGCGTCGATTAGCATCCCAGATCTCAAGCGAGGCGTCGCCGATAGTCTCTGCCACGATCCGCACGTCGCCGTTGATAATGCACCGCACATTGCTGACCACCTGACTTTTGGAACGCTCTAGATACTCGGCGATACGCAGCAGCGCGGCCAAACGCGCAACACGCCCCTCATCGTCCGACAGCACGCCCCGCAGCTCACGAACATCAACCGAGCCTTTGCGGTGGTAGCGCGCCAGCAACGCGATAATCGCCAGCTCACGGTGGTTATAGCCAGGCATGGCCGAATTGAGGATGATATAGGCTGAATGCTTGTGGTGATCATAGTAGTTTACGTCAACGCCGATGTCATGCAGCGTTGCGGCGGCAGACAATAACTCACGTTCCCATGGGCCATAGCGGTGGAGCGTTTGGAGTTGATCAAACATTTGCAGCGCTAACTCGCGTACCTTGGCCACATGAATATGCTGATAGTTATACGCACGGGCCAGATTTTCAACGGCAAATTCACGGAGATGAGGAATGATCGGTGGATTGAGACCTGGTAGAAATTGCTCGTAGAAAACGCCTTCACGCAGCCCTTGACCACTCACTTCGACACTATCGGCCTTGCTGTGACGCATCATTTGCCGTAACACCAACGCTCCTGCCAAAATCACATCAGCGCGCTCGTCATTGAGGCCAGGCAGGTCAAGCCGCTCCTTGACGGTTCTTCGCCGCAGCTCGTCACAGATCGCATCGACCCGTTCGCGGCGGAGCTGATAGCCGTGGAGCAGACCAAGTGGATAGCTTTGCAGCTTTTGGTCGATATTCGCGATGTTGCGGATCGTTCCGCCAAGACCGACAAGTTGCATCGAGCCTGAGAGCTTGAACCAGTCAAGCGCCTTAAGCGTTTCGTCGAGATGACGTTCAAGCGCCTGCCACTCGCCTTTTGTTGGCGGATCCGACCGAAAGAAGCGTTCGGTCATACGAACGGCTCCGAGTGGAGCGCTCATCGCCCGCACAAAGCCACGACCTCGCACCAGGCTTACCTGCGCCGATCCACCACCAATGTCAAGAATAAAGCCATCCCGCACCGATAAGCTATTCAGCACGGCTAGATAGCCGTAGTACGCTTCTTCCTCGCCGCTGACCACGCGAAACCGAACATCGGTCTCTTTCATGATACGATGCAGCACATCGGCCTGATTGATTGCATCGCGCATAGCACTGGTAGCAATCCCAATAACGCGTGGCACATCGAGCGCCTTAGCGAGCGCTGAGAACATCCGAATCGCTTTGACCGCGCGCTCGACCGGAACCGGCTGCAAAATGTCGCTATCGCCAGCACCCTCGATCAGCCGCACCGTTTCTTTGATTTCGTCGATCAGCTTGAACGCATAATGCGGTTGGTAGGCCATGATGATCAGGCGGGTTGTGTTTGAGCCAAGATCGACAACACCAATCCGCTGCATCGACGTGCCGAATTGCCCTATGACGTGTGGCTCGCTGTTACGTTCACTCATCACGAGAGCTGCTGCCGATCCAGGCTGGCAGCAATGTCGCGGTACATGTCACCGCGATCGCGCGCAACAGCAAGTTCGCGTCGCAGTCGGATAATATAAAGTAGTGCGATGGCAAAGGCGACAGTGCTGACAAGACGAGTCATGAAACGCTCCCCAAGATTGTTATCTTTGCGAGATTGTAGCTGAGGAAGGTTGTGTGATGCAAACCGGTGTATCAGTGAGGCATTGAATAATCCGATAAAAAAATACCTGCGTAGCTATATTTTACACAGGCGCTCACAAATTAAAACGGTCAGAGGTTTAAACCTCTGACCGTTGTTTGGTGGAGCTGAGGGGACTCGAACCCCTTACCTCAACACTGCCAGTGTTGCGCTCTCCCAGCTGAGCTACAGCCCCAAAATGTAAAGCTTTTTGGTGGACCTGGGGGGATTCGAACCCCCGACCTCCGCATTGCGAACGCGGCGCTCTCCCAACTAAGCTACAGGCCCATCAGCGCACGGAGTATAGCACGAGCAGGGGTGAATGTCAAACGAAACGAGCTGATGGTACGGGAAAAACACCCGTTTTATCAGCAGCTTGACGGCACTTACGGATTGCTCTACGATCATGCAACGGCCTCAAATCGGATGCGCGGCTACAATCACAACCACGGCGCGCTGCTTGCAAGTTAAACCGAAACAACGTGTCAATTGAGGAACATATGAAACAGATTGTGCGAAAAACGCTGTTGCTGACAAGCGTTCTGTGGATGGCGCTACTAGCGGCATGTGGCAGTGCGCCGGTCGAGGTAGCGACCAGCACGGCGCCAATAACAACCACTACCGAAGTACGTGCAACCTCGGCGCCGAGTGCAACCAGCGCT
>JASKZZ010000356.1 GCA_030147335.1 Herpetosiphonaceae bacterium
CGGCTTTTCGTGGGCCGGTGAAAAAATGCCGTGGCTGCTGACGCATATATCGTTACCGGCAACGCTGCTCGCCGCCTGGATGTTGGCGCGGCTGATTAGCCATGTGCCCTGGCGCGAGCTGCGCTATGATTTCGGCTGGACCGTGCCGCTGCTCACGTTGGTGCTTGTGTTGTCGCTGTTTGTGGCGGCCTACGCATTTTCCGGCGGCGATCAAACAGTGGTGGGGCTGCGAACAAGACTCCAAGGGCTGCTGCCGATTATGGTTGCTGGTTTGTGCGTATTTGGACTGCTCACTATCGCAAACTGGTTTGGCAGCCAGGTAGTTCTCCGGCTAGCCGCGCTTACCGTTGCCGGCGTACTGCTGCTGTATGGATTGCGCGCCATGTCGCTGGTAGTATTTCGCCATCCCGACACGCCGATTGAGCCGTTGATCTACACGCAAACAGCGCCCGATGTGCCGATTTTGGTGCGGCAAATTCGAGCATTGGCGATTACCGAAACGCGCAATGAGCGTACCGTTGAAGATCCGACCGGTGGATTGAGTATGCCGGTGGTGATCGACGGAGGCGCGAGCAAACGCGGCGGAGAGGGCAGCTTGGCATGGCCAATGCAGTGGTATTTGCGCGATTTCAAGGCCGGCAGCATTCGCTGGCTGGACGTTGACGCAAATAAAACAATTGATCCAGCCGCCGGCGTTGCTGTATTGTACAAGCCGCATGTAACGGCAGAATTGCGTGATCAGCTTGAGGAAGACTTCGTTAAATCATCAGAAGGCGTATTCAACTGGTGGTTTCCTGAGTTTACCGGCAGCTACAATGCAGATAAGCCTGGACAAGTCCCAGCCCGGGGGTACAAATCGTTAGGTAACGAAGGTGTATGGTCGGTATTGTCGTGGCCGTTACAACCATCGAACTGGCCAACGCTGACCAGATATATGCTTTACCGTGAGCTACCGCTGGAGCTTGACGGACGTAATATGGAAGTATTTGTACGGCGAGACCTTGCTCCGGGTGGCGGCGCTGGACAGGTAGCTCAGGTGCCCACCGAAACGGTAGCGACTGAAACGTTACTTGCTCAAGGACAGCTCAACAACCCGCGCGGTATGGCACGTGATGATCAGGGCAACTTGTATATTGCCGATGCCGGCAACCATCGTATCGTTGTGCTTGGACCCGATGGAACACAACTCAGAACGATTGGCAGTATTGGCAATGGCGATGGCCAACTCAATGAGCCGTCAGGCGTATCGGTTGATACTGACGGTAATGTGTATGTTGCGGACACATGGAATGGACGGATTGTGAAGTTCGACCGCGAGGGCACTTTTGTTAAAAGCTGGGGTCAGGGTGCCGTTGCATTTGGCGAACCGTTTGTTGATCAACAAAGTGGCCAGACCGTGCAGCGCTACGCAACAGACACCAAAGGTGACCCACAGGCTAACACTGATAACCCGCTTGGCTTCTTCGGTCCACGCAACGTTTTTGTACGAGGCGACCGCGTCTACATCAGCGACACCGGCAACTCACGCGTTGTTGTTACCGACCGTGAAGGCACGTTTGTTCAACAACTAGGTAATAAAGGATCAGGCGCTGGACAGATGCAAGAGCCGATTGGGCTAGGAGCAGACGATCAAGGAAAGTTGTATGTTGGCGATACCTGGAACGGACGCATTCAGGTTTTCCAGACAGCCGACGATGGCAACGTCGATCCTGTCGCTTTGACGACATTCGATGTCAAAGGCTGGGCGTCAAATACCTATAACGATCCATATATTGCAGTAGCTAGTGATGGACGAGTTTGGGCGGCACAAGGCGGTCGCAACACGATTGGCGAGTTCAACGCTGCGCAACAATATGTTCGTCGCTTAAAGACTGAACCTGGTTTAGCCATCGCCAAAGGCCTCGTCGTAGGACCGGACAACGAGTTGTTCGTAGTCAACAGCGGAGCGCGCGAGGTGCTGCGTATTCGCTTACCGTAGGCTTGGCATCGTTCTTGCATTATGTCATCAAGGGTTTTCCATCTATGCAAAGGAGCAAGACGATGGACGAGAATCGAGAACGAGGCAAAGGCAAGCTTGATGAAATGGTCGGAAACGTCAAGCAGGGGCTAGGCAACTTAACCGGAAATGAACGGCTTGAAGCCGAAGGACGTGCCCAAGAACTGGGAGGCGAAGGCCGACAAGAAGTTGCTAAAGGCGTTGGCACTGCAAAAGGCACCGCCCAAGGAATTACCGGCAACATCAAAGAAGGTCTGGGCAACCTCACCGGAAATGATCGACTGGCAGCCGAGGGCGAGGCCGATCAGATGATGGGCGAGGGCAAGAAGCGTCTCAACAGCTAAACCATAATTCAATACAATACAAGGGCTGATCCACATGGATCAGCCCTTTGATTTTCCTCATAAAAAACAGTTGTTGAATCACACTTCGTTTTTAATGGTTGAGTTCGGCGGCGACCTTTGGAGCAGGAGGGTTAGACGTGGCGAGCTTCACAACTATCACAACCACACACACAAAGATCAGCAACGTTACTCCTGACCAAAGGCGAGAACCATCATTGATAAAATGGAACAACGTATTTGTTCGCGGAACACCATCGGTAACATTCAAATAATAGATGTACACCTGATACAAATTGAGCGTATGCAAGATTGTCATCAGCAGATACAGCAGCAGCGGCACTCCACGGGCAACGCGCAACACTCCTGCTCGACGTGGTTCAGAGGTGCTCTTACGGAACGAAATCAGCGCCAAGAGCAGCAGAAACGGCAATACTGGATATACATATCGTTCATGCATTCGCGTTAAGACCATCACCGGCAGAAAGGTGAAATACGTACCAAACAGGAAGCAGGAAAACACATCATCGTCGGTTCGCCGCAGTTGCCGAACACACAACCACGCGCCCAAGGCGAGTCCAATCAGATATAGCAGCGTACCAATGTATCGGGCATTAAGGCCAAGCAACAGCGGCACCCGATCATCTTGCCAGAAACCAAACATGCCCCACAAATTGTACGTAAACATTGACGTGTATGGATACGTTTCGACCGACTTGCCCAGCAGATTATACAAACCGACAAAAGCGTTCCATCCAAGAAAAGGTGCGATGATCAGGTATGCAACCCCAACACCTAGCGTACCAGCAATGACCCAACGCCGAGGACCGAAGCGCAACAGCAGCACAAGTCCTAGCAGCGGAGCAAGGCTAATAGCCTGGGGCTTGATCAGAAATGCAACGACATAGCTTACAATTGCCCACTCCGCCTTTCCACGCATCAGCAGAGCCACCGCGAGCAGCATCCCAAAGGTAAACGTCGCGTCGATCTGGCCCCAAACAGCGGAATTGAAAATAATTGCGGGATTAAGCACATGACACGCCGCGCCCAACAGTGGTAACTTCAAATGGGCATATGTATCTGTATCTGGCGCTCGTTGCGCTTCATAGCGCCGTACAATATCGTAGATCAGTACGCCCGACGCAAGATCAATCAGGATTGACGGCAGCCGGTACAAAACGTAATACGCTTCAATACCTACATTCGATAGCAGTCCATTTTTGATCGCTGCGATTAACCACATAACGTACATATAGCCCGGCGCATAATCAGAGAAAACGCTGTCAGAATAAAAGCGCGATGGCCCTACCGCCAGCATCCGCTCGCCCCAAGCAATCCATGCTGTCATATCGATTGGAAACGGCGGCAACTGCATTGCCCACAGCCGAAGCAAAAGGCCAAACATTAGCAGAAGCGGAAGCCATCGACTACGTGTACGATTTGAGAACGTTATATTTTGTAGTCGTTGTTGATCAATGTTCTGGATATTCACTATACACCGGCCTGGAAGCCACCCTTTTAAGTCAAATAAGGCTATAGATTACAATACGTTCAAGATCGATAACAATCCCACAATTCCCTAACGACACTGTTTGCCACAACATTGCAGCGTACTCCGGGTATGCTACCTAGCACCAGCACAAAACACAAGGATATACAGCACCCGACCTAGAGGCGTATCGGGGTTGCACATCCCTGGTTGTCGAATATGACATTAAGTTAAGGGCTACTCTGGAAGCTCGGCATCCACAGATTGACGCAGACGCGCCAGTAAAAACGGGTCGATATGACCGTCACGCAGCACCGCA
>JASKZZ010000173.1 GCA_030147335.1 Herpetosiphonaceae bacterium
TCATCGCCCGCCATGCCGTTCTGCTTCGAGTCAAGCATAATCATGTCGTTCGCGATGACTTCTGTTTTATATCGCTTCTGGCCACCTTCGTCTTCCCACGAGCGGGTTTGAAGCCGACCCTCAATGTACACACGTGAACCCTTGCGCAAATACTTAGCGCAAATCTCGCCAAGTTTATTCCAAGCAACAACCGTAAACCATTCTGTATCGTCACGCTGATCGCCGTCGGCTGTTTTCCATGAACGGTTTGAAGCTACAGTAAATTGGGTAACAGCGTTACCTTGTGGTGTCGTGTACTTAATATCCGGATCTTTGCCTAGGCGTCCGGTAAGCTGCACTTTGTTGAGATCCTTCGACATGGCCAACACTCCTTGTTGATGTAAAAACTCCGTTTTATGTACTACCTCGTGGTGAGGTTGGTAGGAGAGGCATATGCCTCGGAACCTCGCTGTGGTGAGCGCAACGACTGTGTTACTTTCCCAACGTAACGTTGTGGAAATCGAGAAAGGTTATTGCACATTCTAGGAGTGGAGTTTTGGGGTTGTGAAAGGTTATGTGGAACCACAAGCACAAACTCCGTTTCAATGCATTAACTCTTCAAACATGCGTTCTACTCTGGCCGCTATCGTATCATGCCGATCCTTGACTGTCAAGCTTTTTTTTCTAGCCGAGCTTCCTTTATCGAACATTTGTTTGGCTGTTGTTAGTTGACGCATTCGGGCAAATTAATGACAATAGAGACACGCTGGAAGGAGATTTCGATGATTGAACATGGCCCGCAAAAAACGGGTATTGCATTGGAAGTTAATGGCTTGACTCAGTTTGTTGAGGTTGAGCCACGACGAACGCTATTAGACGCATTGCGTATTGATCTTAGCCTGACGGGCGCGAAGCTTGTTTGTAATATGGGCAATTGCGGCGCGTGTACCGTACTGGTCGATGGTGTGGCCGTGTATAGCTGCTTGACGCTAGCGATTGAGTGCGAAGGTAAGTCGATCACAACCATCGAAGGTTTGACGCAAGACGGTTCGTTACATCCGCTTCAGCAGTCGTTTGTGCAGCACGATGCGTTGCAGTGTGGATTTTGCACACCTGGACAGGTTATGGCGGCCTACGCCCTGCTACAACGCAACCCTCAGCCAAGCGAGGACGAGGTCGTTTCTGGGATGGCCGGTAATTTATGCCGCTGCGGCGCGTATCGTGGGATTGTTCAAGCAGTGTTGGCAGCGGCAAAAGAGTAAGTGTCGGTGTTGTTCATGTGAACAGCGCCAATTGCGATAGTGTCTCCTGGTGTCGGCAATACGTGTGACTGCCAAATGTTGAGGTTTGATACATGCCAAAAGTTGTCAAAACAACGGTAAACGTCGAGGGTCGTGTTTCGGAACAGTTTGCGGTGGTTGAAGGTGCTGAGCTGCCGCCATGGGGCGAAAATGAAGAGCTGGGTATTGTAGGTTATCCAGCTCCACGAATCGATGGTGCAGCTCGTGTTAGTGGCGAGGCGCGTTACACTTATGACGTGCAGCTTCCAGGCATGGTCTACGCCGAGATTGTACGTTCCAAGCAGGCCAGTGCTGCGATCAGTCGTCTTGATGTAACAAAGGCAAAGGCGGTGCGCGGCGTTCTCGACATCATGACGCCTGATAACGCGCCCGAGATCAAGTTGAGAAGTGGCCAGTCCAAGTTGCTGTCGAGCGAGGTTCGGTTTGCCGGTCAGCCCATCGCGGTTATTGTAGCCGTCGACCCGTATATCGCCCAAGATGCGGCGGCGCTTATCGAGGTTGAGTACGAGCAGCGACCATTTGTTGCCGATCCCGAAGCGGCGCTTGCTCCTGAAGCACACAAAGTCCAGGCCGACAAGCCGAATAACATGTTGCAGGGCAAGCCACGGGTCAAAGAGCGTGGTGATATTGAGGCCGGCTTTGCTGAAGCAGAGGTCATAGCCACGGTACATGTACGCACGCCGACGGCACTGCATAACGCCTTTGAAACACATGGCTGCGTTGCTCATTGGGAAGGTGATCAGCTCACGGTCTATGAGTCGACTCAGCATGCCTTCGGTGTACGTCAATGGGCTGCCAGCAAGCTTGACTTGCCACTAAGCAAAGTGCGAGCAATCAGCGCCTACATGGGCGGCGGCTTTGGCGCGAAGTTTCCAGGCGGTGCGTACACAATCATTGCGGCAATGATGAGCAAGCGCTTACGCCGTCCAGTGCATCTCATGTATAGCCGTGAGGGCGAGAACCTGGAAAGCGGCAATCGCGGCCAAACCATTCAGCACGTTAAAATAGGCGCTAAGCGTGACGGCACACTAACGGCGATTGAGTTCAACTGTATCAGCGAGGGCGGCGCGTCGATGGGCTGGCTGCCGATGATCGATGGACCGGCGGCGATGATGTATCAATGCCCCAACTTCCGCAGTGAGTCAACGGGCGTTTTTACCAACCTTGGCCCGATGGCTGCGTTTCGTGCGCCCGGATTTGTGGAAGGCATGGTCGGTCTTGAGGCGGCGATGGATGAGCTTGCCCAGCAGCTTGGCATGGATCCACTGGAACTGCGACGAAAAAATATTCCGACGACTGACCAGCTTGAGGATAAGCCTTTTTCGTCGTTTCCCCTTAACGAGTGCTATACGCGTGGCGCTGCTGCAATCGGCTGGGATCGTCGCAGTCAGCTAGCGGCACAGACCAATGGTCGGTATCGGCGTGGTATCGGTATGTCATCGCAGATTTGGTGGGGTGGTGGCGGCCCGCCGGCGTATGCCGAGATGCTGCTCAATAGCGATGGTACTGCAACGGTGATGACCGGTACACAAGACCTT
>JASKZZ010000183.1 GCA_030147335.1 Herpetosiphonaceae bacterium
ACGATAAACGTGCAGCCGCTCTCGGCATGGTATCCGCCAACTTTCGCTCCCACGCCTACAATCAGCGTGTCGCCAGGTTGGATCATGTGCTGTCCAGGCTGACCATGCGGCAACGCCCCTCGCGCTCCCGCGTGTGCCGTCAACGACACGGCTCCGCGATAAAAGTTGATCAGATCGGACAATTCGCGCTGCATCTTGGCCGTTGTTGCAGATTGCACCGCACGTACCACCTCGATTTCACTGATGCCGTCGCGTACGCCATCTGTCACGACTTGCCGGGCTACACTTAGCGCATAATCAGCATAGCCTGCCGCGCGCTCGGTCAATGCAAGCTCAGCCTCTGATTTCAAATAGCGCATGTGTGCCACGCCATTATCAACTTGCAGCATGGCCTTGAGCGCTTGCATCCGTTGAACTAGTGTATAGCTGCCACTGTCAACGGCAATACGTTCGCCATCGATCTGGCGCAGCATCCACAGTTCGGGCGGTTCCTCGCCGGGATATTCCCAGTACCACTGTACATCGTTGATCCATGTGCTTGCAGCTTGTTCTTTTTCCAGCAGTGGCACGAAAAAGGTCGGCTCGGCATTCGCGGGAATGTACAGCCCTAGTGGCCGCTCGTTCGGGATGTGAAAAAAGCCGCTGGCCCACATCACATTGTTTGGATCGAGCAGCAGCAGCCCCTCCAAACCCTGGTCGTCAAGATACTGCTGGATCTGTGCTAACCGGTCACGGTAATGCTGCACGCCAAGATCAACTGCATGGGCCGCTGTTTGCTGCTCACTCATGCGCCACCTCTACACGATCTGGCACTGGGATGGGTTTGATCTGCGCTGAGCCATCCGCTAAGATCTGCACGGCTGCGTGGACAATGCCAGCCCGCGCACATTGAACTTCGATTGTTAGCTCGGCAGGTTCCGGTGGCAACTCGACCGTCCAGCTTATAGTTGTGCTTGATTGAGGCCAGTCGTAGAAGCGCGAGTAGCTACCCATGCGGCTGCTTCGTCCCGCCAAGTGCTCTAGCTCGGTCTGCGGCTGCCCCTGCACGAAGCGTAATGTAGGAGGACCGTTGAGCCGTGCGACCAGCGACGGTGCGGACTGCATTGCAACCGACTGGGCACTCAGATTAGTCGGTAAAAAGCCAATATTATCGATAACGGCATTGATGCGGTGATGCGTCTCGCTCAGTCGCTGTACTGCAATATCGCGCACGCGAAGCTTGGGCGCAGCCGCCGCGTGGCGCAGCGTGAAGCGGCAGTTGATCCGCGCCATTTCCTCTAAGTATTGTGCCGCCGGTGGGTTTCGGAAGGTGTACATTCGCCGCCATCCGCCAATTTCGATCGCGCCAAGTTGGGGATGATCGAATGGCGTCCATGGCATAAACCCTTCGCCACCCAGCGCTTGATCCTGCCAGCGCAGCAGCTTAAGCTGTTCTTCCTCGCTGAATGGACGCAGTGGGTAAAAGTCCTCACGCTCGATGCCGGCTGCACTGAAAACATCCCACAGCTCAGTGCTGAAAGTGGGAATGCCGAGTGTGCCAAACGTCCAGTCGATGAACGAGCCGTAGCGTTTGAGCGATTTATCGGGCGTGAAATCTTCGTACACCGAGATCAGCGGGTACCCCGTCTCTTGTACGCCGAGCTGTCCTAGTGCCTCGTAGATCGCTTTGTCATTGCCTTTGAAATGGGAATCCGGCTCGGTCATCCAGGGCCGAAGAATCACGCCGCTGTGGGTGTGGTACGACTGCATGCCTGCGATGTTAGGATGAGCTAAGATCCAACGAACAAGCGCTGCCGTTTCCGGCTCGCTGCCAGGAAACTCGCCCGAGCCATACTGCTGGCTTTCGGGCACCCAATTCGAGGGGTAGTTCCGATTCAAGTTACCGTCTTGTGGCCGGGGGATCTCTATATTGCCGCCGTCCCAATCCACCAACAGGCCCTCGGGAATGATGCGATAATATGTTCCGCCGCTCTCGTCGGGGTTTCGCGGTAGCATCAGACGCGGGTCTTGTTCGCTGACTTTCCACTCGCCGCCGTCGTCTTGCATACGCATATCAACGATATGACCGTCGCCATTGACATCCGTGTAGTGCAGCCCCGCTCCGAACTGCTCTTCGCCGGGTAGGTAGCGTCCATTACCAATCCATTCGTAGAAGGGCAATGTTTGGACGATTTCCGCACCATCTGGGTTCAGTCGTGGGATAAGATAGAACACCTGCTCGTCGAGCAGACGTGTCACGAGCGGATCGTGACCGTACTGACTGAGCAGGGTCCACGCACTGTACACCACTACCGACGTACCACTGATTTCCTCAGCGTGAATGTTGGCATCAATGTAGAACGCGGGTTTGTCCTCGCCTTGCCCGGTTGCTGGATTCGTTATTTCCAACAGCCACACATCACGGCCGCGATGACTCTTGCCAATCGAGGCGAGTGTTACAAAACCAGGATACGCGTCCTTCATATCGTGCAGGAGTTCAGTCAGCTGATCGTAGTTGAGGGAGTGGTCAAAGGACAAGTGGCGAATCTTGGCCATCAGAACATGTCCTTTCAATTGATTTCACAATGCGAAATATCATATCGCATTACAAAATATTCCTCAGCGATTATAGAGGACCGTTCTGCTTCGTGTCAACTAGATGTTGCAGGCGCGGCATGAGCATAACCTAATTCATGCGAGATTCGCGCGGCTGCCACCTGCACACTTTGTGCTAATTCGGCTAGTCGATGTACACTAATTCGACCTGACGGCCCCGAAACGCTTATTGCCGCGAGCGGCTGCGCCGTATGGTCACGTATGACTGCGCCGACACCACGCACCCCGATCTCTTGTTCTTCATCATCAACTGCATACCCACGCCGGCGAATACGCGATAGCTCCACGCGGAGGTCATCAAGTTGTGTGATCGTATTGGGCGCGTGCCGTTCAAGATTCAGCCGTTCCAGCACAAAATCTAGCTCCCCAGCTGGAAGATTCGCAAGGAGGGCTTTGCCAGATGCTGTACAATAAATCGGTAGTCGTGTTCCCACCGTTGTGAAGATACGCATCGCTTTTGGCGCCTCCGACTGGCTAACATGAACAACTTCATCCCCATCACGAATATATAGATTCGCTGTTTCTTCAACTTGCTCCGCAAGCTCACGGAGAAAATCGGCGGCTAAATCAGCCACGTCGATACGTTGACGAGCCGGGGACACCAGATTCAGCGACTTTGAGCCAAGATGGTAGCGACGCGTTCTTGCTTCTTGACGAATATAGCCGATTTCGATCAGCGTATGGAGCAGACGGTGAGTCGTACTCGGGTGTAAATCGTTCTTTTTGCTCAATTCACCCAGTGTAAGACCACCCGAGGTTGCCGCAACAGTTTCAAGGAGATTAAACGCCTTCACGACGGAAAGCACCAACGGAGAGCGGTCGTCTTGTTCGGGAGTTGTTGATGTGGTTGTCGTGGTCGATGTGGACATTCCGGTGTACTCCTCACTGAGCGGCAAGCTTGCATACCCTAGCTGTCGGCACTGACCATTTGGCTAGAGCAAGTAGGTTTGTTGTATCATATCGTATTGTGAAAAACAACAACGAAAATCAGACGAACAGTAACTCTATTGATCTGGATACATACCTGATACTAAAGGTTAAAGCAGATCTTCGCTATTGACAGGTCAGCAACCTTTACTTATAATCGGTTTCAATTCTACTTCGCAAAATAATATTCCGCAATACGAAATTATTCTAGCTAACAAGTGAACGCTGTGTGGAGGAGGTGCAAGAACCTACGCTGCTCTCGTCGCCATCGCACACGGAGAACCCGGTTGTCACAAGTAGCGATCCTTGAGAGCGAGTCCGCCATAGTCGTTAGTCGTGAATATGGCCAAAACATGGCCGCCACCATTGTCGTATCCCCCTGACAGTTCTAATTGGTTCAAGTTAAGGAGCAAGCACCGTATGCAGATCTCCAAGCGTTTGATCTGGCTCGTGTCGCTCATGTCGGCCGTAGCGCTTATTATTAGTGCTTGCGGTTCTCCCCAAGCGCCTACCGCCGCTACGAGCACTGCGCCTAGCAATTCTCAGGCCAGTTCTGCGGCTAGCGTTGCCGCTTCAACTGCCCCCGCAAGCGCTGCTCCTTCTGCGGCGGCCGCAAGTACAGCCGCAGCCACAACATCATCAAGCGAAGCATCTGGGCAGAAACCGTTAATTGTTCTTCAAGGTGTTGACGCAACCACGCTCGATCCACAGTACAGCGGATCATTGCCGGCAGCCAATATCATGAACCACATCTTCGACCGCCTTACAACGCAGGACATTGATGGGAAGATCACCTCGATGCTTGCGACCGAGTGGAAGATGCTGGAGGACGACCAGACAACCTGGGAGTTCAAGCTAAATCCAGCGGCGAAGTTTGCAGATGGCAAGCCTGTCACAGCAAATGATGTGATCTTCACTTGGAAACGATCGACTGATCCAGCCAATGAAATTGTCGGCAATACGCAGTACCTGCTCAACAACATGAAGATCGTCGACATGCAGGCGCCTGACGCAAATACGCTGCGGATCAAGACCGAAAAGCCAAGTGTAACCTTGCCTGGCTTCCTGGCTGAGTATTACATTTTGCCACAGCACTACTATGAAGGCTTGGATCGGCAAGAAGCCAGCTTAAAACCGCTTGGTTCCGGTCCGTACAAGCTAAAAGAATGGGTGAAAGACGATCATCTGACG
>JASKZZ010000195.1 GCA_030147335.1 Herpetosiphonaceae bacterium
AAGATCCATCACCCGCACGCCTTGCGTTGAACGGCCCAAGCATGAGATGCTGTTAGCCGCCAGCTTAATCACAATGCCATGTCGTGTGATAAAGGTCAACGTATCGGTTGGCTCGACCACGCGTGCAACCACAATATAATCACCTTCGCGTAACCGCATGGTAATTACACCACCGGTAGCACGGCCCTTGACCGGATACTCGTCAAGCTTGGTTCGCTTGCCCTGACCTTTTTTGGTAACAACCAGCAGCTCTGCATCAGAGCGCACAAGGTCCATGCCAACCACCCGGTCCTTAGCATCGAGGTTGATCCCACCAACGCCACTAGCGGGACGACCCATCGAACGGACCTGGCTTTGCTTGAAGCGAATCGTCTGTCCGTGACGCGACGTGAGCAAAATATCCTCATCGCCCTTGCTCATCCGCACCCAGCGCAGCGAGTCGCCTTCTTCCAGGCCAATCGCAATCAAGCCGTTTGAACGCACCGATGCATATTCTTGCAACACCGTTCGCTTAATCTTGCCGTTGACTGTTGCCATAACAAGATACTCACCGTCCGCGAAGCTCGGCACCGGCAACACGGTTGTCACCTGCTCGTTCGGCTCCAACGAGATCAGGTTGACGAGCGGCAAGCCTTTAGCGGTTCGGCTAGCATCGGGCACTTCATGCGTCTTGAGCTGATACACCTTACCACGATCCGTGAAGAACAGCAGGTCATCAAGGGTGTTGCAGGCAATCATATGCTGCACAACATCCTGCTCGCGGGTCGTCATGCCCTTGATACCTTTACCGCCACGATGCTGCGGACGATACGTATCAGCATTAACTCGCTTGATATAACCACGGTCGGTCAGCGTGACAAGCACCTGCAAATCCGGAATCAAGTCTTCAGCACTGATATCACCGCTGGCCTCAGCAATGATACGCGTGCGCCGTGCATCGCCATACTTCTCACGGAGATACGCAAGATCGTCCTTGATAATCTGAAACACGCGTCGTACGTTGGTCAGAATATCTTCAAGATTAGCAATGATCTTGATCGTCTCGCCGTATTCATCCTCGATCTTTTTACGCTCCATGTTGGCCAAGCGACCAAGTTGAAGCTCAAGGATGGCATTCGACTGTTCTTCCGACAAGCGGAAATTCTTGATCAAGTTATTACGCGCCGACTCACGCGTTCGTGACTCGCGAATGGTTCGAATCACTTCATCAAGATTATCCAGCGCGATCTTAAGGCCTTCAAGGATATGTGCGCGGCGACGGGCTTTATCCAGCTCATATTCACTGCGGCGGCGAATCACATCGCGGCGATGCTCGATATGATATTGCAGCACCTTTTTGAGCGGCAGCACGCGCGGCTGATTATCCTCGACCAGCGCCAGCATGTTGATGCCGAATGTCACCTGCATCTGGGTGTACTTGAAGAGGTGATTGAGCACCTTACGCGGCTGCGCATCCTGCTTCAAGATCACAACCAGCCGGATACCGGAGCGATCTGACTCGTCGCGAATGTCGCGAATGCCCTCGATCTTGCGCTCCTTAACCAGCTCGGCAATACGTTCTTGCAGCCGCGCTTTGTTAACCTGATACGGCAGTTCGGTAACAACAATATGAAACGCGCCACGAGCAGCTTCTTCGACGTGAGCTTTGGCACGAATAATAATGTGGCCCTTGCCCGTCGAGTACGCGTTGACGATGCCTTCGGTTCCCAGAATAACGCCGCCGGTTGGCAGATCGGGGCCAGGAACGCGCTCCATCAACTCTTCCACGGTTGTTTCGGGATTGTCGATCAGATGTGTTATCGCGTCGCACAGCTCGGTTAAGTTATGCGGCGGAATATTTGTCGCCATGCCGACCGCAATACCAGCCGCGCCGTTCAACAATAGGTTGGGCAGCTTTGCAGGCAACACCGAGGGCTGCATATAGGAGCCGTCGAAGTTTGGTACGAATTCAACAGTATTTTTTTCGATGTCGTAGAGCAGCTCTTCGGCGATTTGCGCAATCTTCGCTTCGGTGTAGCGCATAGCCGCTGGCGGATCGCCGTCGACACTACCGAAGTTGCCCTGTCCATCGACTAATGGATAACGAATGTTCCATTCTTGCGCCAGTCGCGCAAGCGCATCGTACACAGCAGTATCACCGTGTGGATGCATCTTGCCAAGCACGTCGCCTACAATACGAGCGCACTTCTTATATGAGGTGTTGTGCCGGATGCCCATGTCCCACATGCCGTACAGGATGCGGCGTTGGACGGGCTTGAGGCCGTCGCGCACGTCGGGAAGCGCGCGCTGCACGATTACACTCATAGCGTAATCAAGGTAGGCGTCACGCATTTCGTTGACGATATTGACGGGCCGAACTATACCAATTTCCACTCGAAAGCCCCCTCGGTTCAAACTCGGATTCATGCGATGGTGATGCTATATTATACCACTTTGACTACCACTTGTCGACCTTCATCAGCACATAGGTTCTACAACAACATTGCTCTGCTATACTGTTGCCAACACAAGGCTCACTAGAGGAAATATCAATGAAAGAACAATGGGAGCGGCGACGACCGTACATCGAACTCGATATTCAGGCGCTGACTTCCCTGCTTGAGCCGTTGTTGCCGGGTCATCAAGTGCGGAACGCAACTCGGATGACAGGTGGTCTGGCTAACACACTCTACAAGATTGATATTGAAGGTCTTAAGCAGCCGTTGGTTATCCGGTTGTACACACGTGATCACACCACATGCCAGAAAGATGTCGATATTTACCATCTTGTGCATGGCAAGATTCCGGTTCCGGAGCTGTTTTACGCCGATACGAGTGGAGCAGTGGGTGGCGTCCCATATGCAGTCACGGAGTTTGTGGAAGGCACGATGTTAAGCCAGGTGCTTGCCAGCAACGACAACCACACGATTGGCTTGGTCATGACAATGGTTGGGCATGAACTGGCGAAGATGGGCGCGTTTAGATGGCAGCAAAGCGGTTTTTTTGGTCCCTCGTTGGAGATCGCTCAGCCAATCACGATCAATGGAGAAACTCACGAGGCCTACATTAACGAGTGTTTGTTTGGCAAGGGCGCGGCGCAGCGTTTGGGCGAGGACCTTTCACAACAAGTATCAACATTTCTTCATACACACGCGCAGCTATTGGACGAGCTAGCAGGAGAAGCCACGCTCGTCCACGCCGATTTCAACCCGCACAATATCCTAGTTAAGCAGCAAAACAATAGTTGGCACGTTGCGGCCGTACTCGATTGGGAGTTTGCCTTTGCGGGACCGTCACTGTTTGACATTGGCAATATGCTGCGGAATGAGCATCGACGACCACATGTCTTTGCATCACAGTTTATCGCCGGTTTTACGGCAGCAGGAGGTCGTCTTCCTGAGAACTGGCAAACACAGATCAAATTGCTTGATCTACTTAGTTTGTGTGACCTGCTGCTCCAAACGAAGCTGGGTGATGTTATGGCGTCTGATTTAACGGAACTGATTCAATGGACAGTCAGCCAAAAGGCACCGTAACGCCCCTTAACGTGGCGCATCGTTCGGTTCAGAAGCCGGACCGGAACTTATCGTTCGTAGCAGCGTGCTTTCGTCCATAGAGCGACGTGCTACCGCGCCTCGACCACGGGCACTACGTGCTAAACCACCAAAAATACCCGCAACCGCAAGTGTCATGATGGCGCTGGTAGCAAAAATGGCTAGCAGCGTAAACAACTGATTGGCAAAGCTGATCGCGGCGGAAACCGTCATGCCCAACGACACGCCAACAAAAAACATCGCCCAACCATTTAGCACCGCAACATCGCGCTCGGCCTGTTGATATTGCTCAACCAAATGTCCGACCACTAATTTGACCTGAAGTGGAGGAAGATTGGCAGCGGATGTTGGACTATTTTGTTGAAGCTGCTGAATCAAGATGGCGCGCAGATAACGCATATTACGCTGGAGATCGGCAATGGTCTTGCTGTCGCGTACCTGCGCTTCAGCAACTTTGCTAATAACCTCGCCCTGTGACGCGATTGACCCCACCTGCCGGTGCAGCACGTCAAACGCGCGAATCAATGCTTGCACCCGCCGCGCCGTAATGTCTCCGCCTTGTCGTTCAGCAGGCGCTGACGATGGAGCGGGAGCAGCTGGACGTGCTTCACCTTGTAACGATTCTAACAACGCATCAAGATCGGCAGGCGCAGTTCGTCTTGACGCACCGGATTGCGGCGAAGGTTGAGACATGAGCGAACCTTATACTTCTTGTGAAGAGGCGCGTGCCACCGAGGCTTGAATATATTGCGCAATGCTACCCGATACCGATTCACGTGTCAATCAGGAACGAGGAGTGCATTTCAGAACATCAAGCTGCACAAAGGCGAAAAGGATACGTGATAAGCCTTCGTGTCCTTCGTGGACTCATACGCTAACATAACGCTAACATTGCACTAACGCAGTACCAACACGCGCTTGTTATAGTTCTTGACAGAATTTATCTCGGAGGATGATCCGAATGGCTTTCAACATTAATCGGTTTACACAAAAATCACAGGAATCGTTGATCGCGGCGCAGTCGGTCGCTGAACGCAATGGGAATAGTCAAGTCGAGCCGGAGCATCTGCTGCTGGCGCTGCTGGAGCAGGGCGAGGGTGTTGTCCCGCAGGTATTGGGCAAGCTCAACCTAGCAGTAGGCGCGCTAATCCAGCAAACAACGGCGGAAATCAACAAGTTGCCG
>JASKZZ010000228.1 GCA_030147335.1 Herpetosiphonaceae bacterium
ATCGAGTTGTGCTACCAGAGGCGCTACGCCGGTCATGGATGAAACAATTGATGGCGTGCCTTGACTGCCAGCCTCCGCTACCACGCGATTCAGTCCCTCGATATGAGCCACTGCAACCATGATATTGGCTGCGGCAAGGTAGCGCGCCATCTCCGACTCGTAGTGCAAACTGTCGCGCAGGTGAATATGCCGCTGAAGGCCATGGTTGATGATTGCCTGCTCCAAAGCGACCCGCTGATCGCCTGTGTCTGGGTCGACGAAATTTGGCCCGGCAATGATCAGCTGTACCTCCGGTATTGCTTTGACAAGCAGCGCCATCGCCGCAATCACATCGTGAAAGCCTTTGAGCGGCAGCAGACGGCCAGTGCTTACGAGCAAAGGCGCGTTTGGATTGATGCCATGTCGCTCACAAACGATGCTGCGCGCCACGTTGCGTCGCTTGCCCAGCGATGTTAATTCGTCAAAAAAGCGGTCGCCGATATTGACCAGAATATGATGCAGCTTATGGTCAGCACAGCCAAGCTGTTCCGCACGCTCAGCCATTAGCGGCGAATTGACACGCACCAGCGTCGAGCGATGAAATGTCCAACGAATGAGCTGCCGTGTCACCTGAAATCGGCCGTAGCCATAGCCGGGATAGTCGATCAGATCACCGCCATGGATGCTGGGCACAACCTTGGCGCGATGGCCGAGCGCTGCAAGCGCTACGATCGCTCCGATAGGATACACCGCATCGGCGTGAATAACGTCGATGTCGGGATGCTCTGCCAGCAGGCGACGCAACCCCCATAGCAGCGGCAAAAAGCGCGGGTAGTGGAAGATACGCCGCCCAATTTCAGCAGCAATCCGATGTTGTCCACGGGTATCACAAAGCTGGCGACGAACCGTTACATCGCCGTCCTGATATGAGATTGGCTCGCCGTCTAGCTCTTCCGGCGTCACGCCTGCATACACGATGCAGCGATGACCACGGCGGCTGAACTCTTGCACCAGCTCACGATGGATTTCATTGGCCAAGTAGCGCTGACCGTATGCGCCCACAACGTAAAGTATGTTCATCGAGTTTAGGTGTTGGGTAGCAAGAACCTTTCTGCGCTTCCATTTCCCAATGCCTGTCACCTGGCTCCTGATTAAGCTGCCCGCTCAACCTGGAACATAATATCAAACGGCTCATGCTCGGGCAGTAGTCGCTCTTCAAGCGGATGTACTATTGTGGCCAGCAGCCAATCTTTGAGGATAAACGACCGCCAGTAGCGATTGAGTCGCGATTCGTGATACCAATCATTGAGCAGCTTACGGCCAAAGAACGAGCGCTTAGTGATGCGGCAGCCAACGCCGGAGCCGAAGCGCTGTTCAACATCGGCGTCGGTATAAAAACGTACCAACGTGCCTTTGCCTGTCTGGACAAACTCATTGCGCTTCACTCGGTCGAACGACTTCAGACCGGCAAAAAAGCTTGTTCGCTCGGTTTTGGTGTAGGGCACACTGATTGCGCCGATACCGCCTGGCTTAAGCACGCGGCTAATCTCAGCGCCGACCGCAACATCGTCGTGCATGTGCTCAATCGCCGAGATCGAGGTGACGCGCTCAAACACACCATCGCGCAACGGCAGGCATGATGCGTCACCAACCACTGCGAAAAGCCTGCCAGACCCTGTTTTGCCCTCGGCAGCCTTTGTTTCTTGCCAACGCACACGATCGGCGTCTAGCTCAACAACAACAACGTCAACGCCTTCACGCGTCAGCATCAACGGATATGACGACGTACCTGAGCCAATATCCAGCACACGGTCACCGCGCTCAAGCTCAAGGTATTCGGTCATTTTGGGATACTCGATCAAGCGCCACAGGCTAAAATCATTGCGCGTTTCAACCAGCACACCCCAACCGTTGATCGCAATTTCGTACATGATGCTGCGTAACGCAGAAAGCTTAATCGTTTGCATATGGTTCCTTTGTGGGCATAAGTGAGGCACGAGGCTTGAGGAAAACAAAAATATCTCCTTCCTCACCCCTAATACCTCACGGCTGATGCCTCAAATTGGTTTCCGTCCAGTTCCTGCCAATCCATTGCCAAGCAGCGGCGGATACGGCAAACCGATGCGTGGTCGACGGATTGGCAGCCAGGCGATTGGCTTAAGACCGGCCCATGTCCGAACCTGCTCAAATCCGGCCTCACGCAGCTCGCGTTGTAGCTCTAGTGGCGAGTAGAAATGGACATGCGTGGGATCGGTGAGCGCCGACCAGACACGACCGAGCGGCGGATGCGTCCAGCGGCGTAGATCCCAGGCATTGACCGAGCTAACAATGACATAGCCACCGGGTCGCAGTACCCGAAAACACTCGCGCACCAGCGCAGCGCCATCAACCAGATGCTCGATCACATCGGCTGCCAGCACCACGTCTACTGATTCGTCCGTGAGCGCCATACCTTCGGCTAGATCATTACAAGCGACGGCGGCTTCGGGCGCGACGGTCCGTGCCTGCTGCAAAGGATAACGCATTAAGTCGGTGCCAATAGTCTCGTAGCCCAGCATTGTGAGATAGCGTAATGCGGGCGCAGCGCCACAGCCGGCGTCGAGGACGCGCAAACCAGGACGACGCGGCACGCCGGCCCAACGCAGCAGCCGCCCATATTGCCAGGCTACCTTATCCAAAGACTTGGACAACTGCGCCGTAAAATACTCGTCGTTGTAGTGTGCTTCGGGCGACTCAATTGGTTGCGAAGATATTGTCATACCAGCTACTTCTTATGCTTTCAACACGTGTTATACGCGACCTACTGTGTACAACGCTCACCGCGAGCTTGTGCTTGTTTTTTCAGCAGCAGATACTCGGCCTGTGAATCGAGTACGCACCAACCACCCGCAGAAATTGCTTCTTCTGTTGCAGCGCGTTCGTGTTCTTTTTTTAAGTCCACCAGCGCATACTCGGCTTTGGCGAATGGCTCGGCTACATAGAAGAAATCGCCGCCGGGAACGAGATAAATGTCGCGACGCGGCTCCAGATGTGGGGCCAGCAAACTTCCTACTGCTACGGGAGCTTCGTCGGGAATACGCTCAACAAGCTGATTGGCTGAAATCTCGCGTGTGGTCGGCGTCCAACGAGTAAGCCATTTGGGCAACGGATTGTCGAACAACATCTGGCTGATCAACGTTCCCGCTGCGATTGCTGTCATCAACCAGCTTAAGGTGTGCTTACCCAATACGCGTCGACGAGTCAGCAAGGCAACACCAGTGATTGCGCTCAATACCATCAGCGGCACGATCAAGCCCTGGTAGTGATGGTACACGTCCCACTGGATCTTCCGGGGCGAAAGCAGATTGAGACCATACAGCGGGATCATGATCAACAGCAGCCGCCAATTCAGCAGCGACAAAAAGGCAAACGGCAAGAACATCCCGAGCAAGAACCATTGTTTCGGCCCAGTGAGCATGACACTGAGCGTGTTGATTGGCTTGCTGACGACGTTGAAAATAATTTCAGCCGGTGTTGAGCCAAACGCGGCATAATGCTCAAAGAACAAAAAGCCTTGGCGCGTTGTAAAGCTTGGCACCATGATTTGCGTGACAAACAAATACCACGCAACCGAGCTAGCGATCAGGGTCAAGCCATAGCGCCATGGTATTGGCGTTGCAGGAGAGGTTGAATGTGCAGCCGTATCAACGGTTGTCTTTGCGAAGCGCAGCAGGAACGTGTAGATGCCGACAAGCGCAATGCCGATGGTGGTATCAAGGCGGCAGCTTAACGCAAGTACCATTGGGATCAGCATTTGCCAGTACCAGCGCCGATGAATACACAGCAGCAGCCATAGCACAAAAGCCATCGCCAGCACGCGCTCACGAATTTCGTACAGGTTGCCGTACATAACGGGCTGATAGGCGAGATATGCTCCGGCAAATACCAACGCCGCCCAACGTTGGTTGAGGTAATCGCACGCCAGCAGATAGACCGCAATCGCGCTTGCGCCAACAATCACCGTCTGGATGACCATCAACGTGACCGGATTGGGAAAGATGGCGTAGAACGGGATGAAAATCAGATGGACAAAGAATGAGTCGGTGCCAAGAATATTGGTGGTGTGATCATAGGCGAAGGTCTCGAACGGACGGCCTTGCAGCGTGTTCCAGATAATCTGCTGGATTAGCGCAACGTCATAGCCCATTTCGTAGCGTTGGAACTTGCGGATCGCGGCAAGGCTAAACAGCACAATCCAACCAACAACCATCACTGTCAGCAGCAGACGGGCATGACGATTGACCCAGGTCAGGAGGCGCAGAAAAGCGGGCGTGTTTGCTTCGGTTCGCGTTGTTGTATTTAAAGTTTGTGTGTTCATCGACAAGCTATCACAATACTTTTAGCAGCAGCTGCTTAAACGGCAAACGTGTGGTCGCAAGCTGCTGCCGGTCACGCTGATCCAGACCACCCATGAGCCGAAATACAATCAAAAAAGCTACGCCGCCAATTGCCGCGACGGCCATGGTTTCGACAAACAGAATTATTTGTTCACTGCGCATCGTGATTGTATCGGGCAACAGTTGAGTCAGTGGCAGCAGTACCAGGCCCATGGCAGCCGACGCAGCAACCAATTTGCCCGCAAACAACCAGGGAAATCGAAGATCGAGCAGTCGTCGTCCGGCAACAAACACGACTAGCCCTGCCAAAATTCGCGCGCCACCAATTGCTGCGGCTGCGCCAAGCACGCCATAGAGCGGTACGAGTATGGCAGCCAGCGGAATGCTGGAAAATGCAAGTGTTCGCGAGATAATGATTGGCTTGTAGCGCTCCGATACCATCAGCGCGTTTTGCGATGTTGCCAGCAGCGACTCGGCGAACAGCATCGGCGTCAGCAGCACAATCGCCGAAACAGCGGCGGCATACTTTGGATATTGCGCCAGAACGAGCGGCTGTGCCAGCAGCATCAGTCCGATACTGCCTGGAACCAACAGCAACAGTAGCAGACGACAAACTGCGGCGTAGGCACCGGGCAGCGTTGCGCCTTCACCGGCACGGGCACGCGTGAACAGCGGAACCTGTAATCCTTGCATCGGCGTGTACAAGTAGGTTAGCACCTGGCGCACAAGATTCGCCGCCACAGACAGCAGAGCGACCTGCTCCAAGCCTTGCATGAAGAAAACGACGAACACATAGCTGGCGGCCATGTCGCTCAGATTAAACATGTATGACAGCGATGAGTACGGCACAAAGCGACGGATCACAGTGGGCGACGGAGGTATTATCTCGTCGTCGCTCTGGTCGGCGCGAGCGACTCGCCACACTTGCCATGCCGCCATTAGCACGCCAAAGATCGCGGTAAAAACCATCGCCAGAACAACGCCGGTAATATCCCAGCCGAGCAAGATCGCGGCGCTAATAAGGGCTGGTTGCGCCAACGTATTGGCCAAGCCGATGCTGTTCCAGGCGCGCTGCTTAAAGTAGCTAATCAGATAGGCCATCAGCACATCGTACAGCGAACCAAGCACCAGCAACACAATAACGGCATTAACAAAGATCCAGCCGTTGCCGTCGGGACTGAGCTGTGTTAACAAGCGCAGGCGATCAGCTTCGTTCAATGTACCAACGGCATTAACTTGCGCAGCCAGATATGCTAGAAAGGCGTCGCTTAAAAGCCACAGCCCAAGCGCAACCACGGCCAGCACTGCCAGCTTTACCGCAATTACCCGCAGCAGCAGCCAGCGTACACCAGAACGACCATTGCTGCGTTGTACCTCGGGGATAAACTTTGGCAGCGCACGCTCAATACCAAGATCGATCCATGTACCGAGCAAGCTGACCCCGGCGCGAATAATCGCTAGAACGCCGAAAGCAGCAGGAAGTAACAGGTTAAGCTGCAACAGCGTCACACCGATGTCGGCTAGCAGCTTGGCGGGCAAGAACAGCATATTCCACAGTACGGCCTGTCCTGCCTGATCTGCTAGCGCCGATTTGGGAGTGGAAACGGATTTAGCCATCCACACGATCCTTGACCAGCACCAATCGGTACGTGCCCTGGTATAACGCGCGGTACAAACGATACAACGGCTGTGTGAGTCCAATTCGCTCGATCGCCTGCAACAGCATGCGACGGACCTTGCGCTTTGGTGCAAGCTCGCCACGCTGCACGCGCTCCTGGTCGAGGTCACGCGTGCTAAGACCATACTCTGCTGCAAGCTGCTGAAATCCTCGATA
>JASKZZ010000231.1 GCA_030147335.1 Herpetosiphonaceae bacterium
TTTCGTAGCAACGACATTGGCGCACTTGCCGCCGTCACCGCCAAACCATCAGCGTATTGTGCAATACAACGAGGCTGGACAACTGCCTGAGACTGATGGAACAGAGCTTGAGGCGGGCGCGAACCGTTGTGCAGTTCCACGTTAACCGTATTCAACCCCCATACCTTAAGGAGCAGCGCTTGACCCCTTTCGACAAGCATCCCGCAACCGTTATTCGGACGGAACAACCATTCAATGCCGGACCTCCGCTCGATCTGTTACGTGAGCATCTGATCACGCCGACTGATCGCTTTTTTGTACGTAACCATGGAGCCGTGCCGGAAATTGACCCGGAGCACTACCGGCTCGTGGTTGATGGGCTTGTGCAACAGCCGCTACAGCTGTCACTTGCCGATATAAAATCACAATTTACAAGCTTGACACTCCCTGCAACGCTCCAATGTGCCGGCAACCGACGCGACGAGCTTATGACGTTCAAGCCGATTCCAGGCGAGTTGCCCTGGAGCGCGGAGGCGATTAGCAACGGCGAGTGGCGTGGCATTCCGCTACGTGAAGTGCTTGAGCGCGCTGGCGTTGCGGATGGCGCGAAGTACGTGGCGTTTATTGGGCAGGATCGCGTTGAGCGACATGGTAACGTGTTCGGATTCGGCGGATCGATCCCAATCGATAAGGCATTAAGCGACGAAGTACTCTTAGCCTACGAGTTGAACGACGAACCGCTAGCTCCCACACATGGCTTTCCATTACGTGTGGTTACGCCGGGTTATGTTGGTGCCCGCAGCATCAAGTGGCTAGCGGGCATTACCCTCCAACCTGAGCCGTCGAGCAACTACTTTCAGCAACATGCTTACATAGTATTCCCACCCGACGTTAACACTGAGACCGTGGATTGGTCCCAAGGTGAGATGCTGGCTGAGCTTGCGGTCAACTCGGTTATTTGCCACCCTTCAACGAATGCCATAATCCATGCCGGCCACGTTACAGTGCAAGGATACGCCATTACAGGACGCGAAGGCGTTGCACGCGTGGAGCTTTCTACCGACGGTGGAACGACGTGGACGGAAGCCGAGCTTACGGATCAAGCCCAGCCGTGGACATGGTGCTTCTGGGAGGCAGAAGTTGTCCTGCAGCACGGCAAACATCAGCTTGTCGTTCGGGCCACAGATGGAGCAGGCCAGATGCAGCCCGAGGAGCTAGCGACGGTATGGAACGTCAAGGGCTACATGAATAACGCGTGGCATCGGGTAAACATTAGCGTCGAATAGGATCAAGGTGGAACGTATGCAAGGGCGGGACAAGTTTCAGCTAGTCGTCCTGCCCTTTAGCGCTCGGGCCGCCAAGCCGGACTTCCACCCTTCTCGACAATGAGGCGAGGTTCTAGCGGCGTAGCGCGTACATCAAGCAGCCATAGCTCAATTACGGGTTCGTCGGCTTCAATCCAACGCTCAAACACCACCATTTGTTCATCCGGCGACAGCGTGACATTTCCAATGCGCTCAGCTGTGTAAACAGTTTGTAGCTTAGGAGCTTGGCTAGACATATCGAGAACAGCAATATTGCTGTTTTGCCGGTTACTACATTCCAAGCTCGTGATCGCGGCGAGACGATCAGTTTTAGCCATCCAAACCGCTGTATTGGCGCAATAGCCCTGCTCGCCATACGTTTGCATCAAATCAGCTACAGTTTTTGCTCGCGTATTGACCAGCAGCACATAGCTGCCTCGGCCACAGTTGAGTGAAAGGGCAATTCGCGTTTCGTCCTTGACACTCAATCCTGTTGGCCCACACAGGCCACCCGGCTCACTATGAACAGCAGCCTCAGAGCCATCCGTTTCAAGACGAACAATCTCAATGATCGGGGTTTCGTCCAATTGTCGGCGCACGAAATATAGCTTGCCGTCGCGATCAAAGCCAGGAAACAGCTTCAAGCTAGCGCTGTCGGTCAACGCCACAACAACTGAGCCGTCAGCCTCCATCCGCATGATGTCCGCGTTCTCACCTCGCTTGCTGACGAACACAAGGGATTGTCCATCCCGCGACCAAGCAGGCATGCTGCTCATTCCGTCACTGGTAAGCTGCGTTTCTTGTTGCGTTGTCACGTCAAACAGCCAGATATTGCCTTCCCGCTCAAATGCAATCTGCCCTTGCACAAGTGATTGCGCCACATCATCGGTCGCTGCAACTGGCGTTTCAGTGATTCCAGCAGTGGGAGTTGGTACGCTGGTCGAGGTAGCGGGATCGATTGCGGTAGCACTGGTTGTGCTGGAGCCCATGGCGCTGACCGCCACTGGACTCGCCTCGCCTGTGGGATTGGACGCTCCTCCACAAGCACTCAGCGCCGGCAGCAAGATCGTTGCAAACAACACGGCACGAAGCATTGCGCAGCATCGTTGAAACATTACGATGATCACCCCAAAACGAAAACGCCAGGAACGCAGGAGCAAAAACTCCTTACATTCCTGGCGTGCCAGCAATCCGATTTAGCGTGCCTGCTCCATCGCTCGGGTCAGCGCACGCTTGGTTAGCACATTCACCAGATGCGCGCGATATTCCTCAGACGCGCTCATATCGCCGATGTAGTCAAGTCCTTCGCCTGCTTGTGCCGCCGCCGCATCTACAGCAGCACCGCCCTTGAGTGCATTTTCGGCACCAAGTGCGCGTTGTGCCTTTGGCCCTGCGCCTGTCACCGCAATTCGGCAATCAGACACCCCACCGGCATCATCCAGATGCACCATCACCGCGACGCCAACAATCGCGTATCCCGACGCCGGATGCTTGAACTTTTCATAGGCCGAACCCATTCGTGCAGGCATCGCCGGAATCGAAATTTCAGTCAAAATCTCCCCAGGCTCGACCGCGCTCTGCAACATATCGACAAAGAAATCATCGACAGGAATGGTGCGTTCGCCGTTTGGCCCGCGCACCTTCATCTCCGCGCCAAGCGCCAACACCACGGCAGGCATGTCTGCTGCGGGATCAGCATGAGCGACAGAGCCGCCAATCGTGCCGACATTTCGCACCTGCGGATCGCCAACATTGCTGGCACACTCAACCAGCATCGGCATGCGCTCAGCCAGATCAGCCGACGTTTC
>JASKZZ010000236.1 GCA_030147335.1 Herpetosiphonaceae bacterium
CGGCAACTAGAGGTGCTGTCAATAAGCCACTAAGATAATCCGAGCACAGCACGGCATCGACTTCCGACATCCGCGCTGAGATACGCTCAACCAACGCTGCAACGCCCTTTGCCTCGATAGGCTGCCGGTCGATACGGTCGATGCGGGCAAGCTGCTGCGAAAAGCGTAGCGAGCTTTCCGAGACGACGCGCGTCTTAACCGTCGTTGGACGAGTCGAGTCCGTCAAAATACAGCTGGGATCAACGCCCGCGCCGCCAAGTATGTCACGGAGCTGATGGCCTTCGGCGTCCTCACCTACAACCGAGCAGAGCAAGGCCGTTGCGCCAAGCGCGGCAACATTATTGGCTGGATTTGCAGCACCGCCTGGGATAACAGTGCGACGTGTAAATTCGAGCACAGGAATTGGCGCTTCACGTGAAAGACGGGTTGCTTGACCAAAAATGTATTCATCCAGAAACACATCGCCGACAACAAGCACACGCTGTTGCGCGAAGGAACTCAGTATATTCTGAACAGACGATGTTGTAGTGGTAGCTGCCATCAGAGCTTTGGCAGAACGAGACCTGGCTGGTTCTGGTACTTACCCGCTTTGTCCTTGTAGCTCGTTTCGCACGGCTCGTCGGACTGAAAGAACAGCACTTGCGCAATACCTTCATTTGCATAAATTCGGGCCGGTAATGGCGTTGTATTGCTGATCTCTAAGGTAACAAAACCCTCCCACTCCGGCTCGAAAGGCGTTACATTTACAATAATACCGCATCTGGCATACGTTGATTTTCCAACACAAATTGTTAAGACGTCGCGAGGAATACGAAAATACTCGACAGTTTTCGCCAAAGCAAATGAATTGGGAGGAATGATGCAAATATCGCCACGAAAATCAAAGAATGATTTTGGATCGAAGTTTTTGGGATCGACAACGGTGAGTTCACCAGTGGCGCTCGTGAATATCTTAAACTCGTCTGCGACACGAATATCGTAACCATACGATGAAACACCGTAAGAGATAACGCCCTGCCGTACTTGGCGATCTTCAAACGGCTCGATCATACCGTGATCAAGGGCCATTCGCTTAATCCAGCGATCCGATTTTATAGCCATGATGTAGCTCCTGCTCATGGGGTCGTCGGTCGTTGCGATGATACTCGAAGTTATCCTCTGCGACAAATACGACACAACAAAGCCGCTGCTCTCAGCAGCGGCTTATTGCGGGCGATTGCAAATACTTACGACTCGACCAACGCGTTTTCCATCTCTTGTGGCGCTTCATCACCGACGATTGCCGTAATCTTGCCACTCAAGTATGGCTCGAAATACGCATCAATAATCCGGCGCTGCTCAGCGGTCGATTTCGCGTGCTGCACATCCCGCCGAAGACCAGCAGAGTAGGGTAAGCCAACATAGAACTGCCCAATCAGTTGCTTCAGCTTCCCAGCCGCTTGATGCTCCGGCATCACTTCCAACATCATATCCAGGTAACGCAGCATCAACCAGTGCTTGTCGGCTGGCTGCGGCTCAAACATGGGTCGTCCTTCGCGCAAATCCTGCACTTGCCGAAAGATCCATGGATTCGCCATCGCGCCGCGTCCAATCATTACGCCGTCAACTCCCGTCTCAGCTAGACGATCCAACGCGTCCTCTGCGTTCTTGACATCGCCCGAACCAATCACGGGAATGCCGACAGATGCTTTAGCCTCAGCAATACGCTGCCAATCCGCCGTTCCCGCGTACCCTTGTACTTTTGTCCGAGGATGAAGCGCAATCGCGTTGATACCGGCATCCTCAGCAAGCTTGGCTGTATCGACATAATTGAGCGAGTCGTCGTCCCAACCAGCGCGGAACTTGAGCGTCACGGGAATTGAAACGGCGGCGCGAATTGCTTTAAGCATCGCACTTAGCTTCGGTAAGTCTTTAAGCAGCGCCGAGCCATGTCCACCACCGGTCACTTTTGGCGATGGACAGCCGCAATTAAAGTCGATGATATCCGCGCCCAATGCTTCAACATGACACGCTGCGGCAGCGACCAACTCCGGCTCACTTCCAGACAGCTGCATTGCAATTGGCCGCTCTTCCGGCAGATAGTCCAGCAGACGATGCCGACTCAAAGCTTTCGGCGTTACACTTGCGGCATTCGTCATCTCACTTGTGACCATGCCAAGACCGCCGAGCGACAGCAACAAGCGGCGAAACACCGAGTCGGTGACGCCTGCCATGGGAGCCAGCACAATGTTAGGCCGAATTGTAATATGGCCGACCTGATAGCTGTCGGGTAAATGGCTAAACTGCTTCGTCATATGCGATAACAAAAGCGTGGAGTATGCTCCACGCTACATAATAATTTAATTAGTGTGATTATACCACGCTGCCTCGATAATCGGTTTGTGTCACGAGCGAACAGCATCTCCACAGTAAATAATACCGTCGAGAATTGTGATTAATGACACAGTGCATGGCCTACATGCCTTGCACTGTGTCCAACACGTCATCAAGTTTTACGATGTTCTCGCGTCCTCAATATAGCGTGTCAAGAGGAGGTTTCACCATCTACCGGGAGAACATAGCGGGCATATAAAGCTTCCGTACGCCTGGAGTCAACTGCATTCCGATGATCACTGGGTCATGGTCCGATGAACGGTATGGCGTTGCCGTGTACAGGTCCTGGGGCTTGAATTCGGTGTTGTAGTCGATCACCGACGGCTCGTCCGCATTGATGTGCCATTCGGTTACGCCCGTCACCTGTGGATCAAGGCTACCCGTTGTGAGTGCATGGTCGAGGTAGCCGGCCTGTCCATCGAAGATATACGAATATGGATTTTGCACCCGTTTGGCAAGCTGATCGATCAGTCCGCCGTTCGCAAGCGTTTGGATTGGATCTTCCTTGCCATACGCGTTCAAGTCGCCCATCACGAGGACGTCGGGATCGCCCGAAACATTGCGCAGCGTATCGACAAACGTGAGCAACGCTTGAGCCTGCTGTACGCGCTTGGCGTTCCAGCAGCCTTGTCCATCACCTTGATCAGCATTTGGATCACCTGCTGCGGGACAGCTGCCCTTTGATTTGAGATGATTTACGACGGCAGTAAAGCGTGCGCCGTTTTGCTTGAGCACAAACGTCTGGGCGACTGGTAAGCGGTCGAAGATTGGGTCAGTGCTGCTGTACGAGGGTCCGGCAGCGACAACACGGCCTGGCTTGTAAATCAGCGCAACCTTGATCGCATCGTCGCCAACACCCGTTTCTGGATCGGCAACTGCGGCATACGTATCAGGAGCCGTGGCAGCGTTGAGCGCTCCTACCAAGTCATTGATCGCTGTCGCGCCGTTGTTTTCAAGCTCAATCAGCCCCACAACGTCTGCGTCGATTGCTACAAGCGCCGCCACGATTTTAGCGCGCTGACGTTCAAACTCCACTTGGCTATCCGCGCCACGACAATCGCTCCGAGTACCACCGGGATAGCACGCAGCGCCCGTTTGATCGATTGTGGTGAAGTAGTTGAGTACGTTGAAGCTAGCGACCTTGATGTTACCGCCAACTGGATCAGGTGCTGTTGTGCGCTGATTCACACTGTTGAACGTTGGCGTCACCGTCGGCTGGAGTCGGTAATCTCGCACACTCGAATTTGACGAGATCGGGCCGAAGTCGAGCACGCCGGTTAAGCCGCTGGTTGTGTCACCTGCCCTAACAGTGCCGTTTGCGCCAATGTACGGGATCGGGTTCGGATTTTGAGCGGTACGGGCATCATCCAGCACAAGCAGCCGACGGGCATTTTCGTCAGCTAGGGCTGTGGCTTCCGGCGACTTTGGTTGAAGAATGTTGGTTGGATTGTACAATCGCCCTTCGGACGATAACGTGAGCTGGCCATAGCGTCCCAGGAAGAAGTTTTGGCTCACTGTTAGCGTTTCGGGGAACGTAACCAACATGCTCTCGAATCGCTCCAGCTCGCCGTTGACTGTTTCCGGTAGCTCTACCGGCGTAGGCGCAGGTGGTGTGGTGCTTCCGCATTTGATAATTGAGCTAACAGTGGTGATCTGAGTCAACGTATTGAACTCGTCCGCCTGCCCGATTACCAGAAGATCATCACCTACTGCTACATCGGTTGTAGCGGGAGCGTAAACAAAAATACCGTCGGACGTAGTCGGGTCATTGTCACCTATGGGATCTTGTATGTAGAATCCGTTTTGATTTGTTGCACCCTGGAAATCGGCAGTCACAACACCGCGAGTCGTCTCCTCGTCTATCGTGTTGTCATATGTAGTGGCCGTTCCTGCTCCTTGAATAGCGTAGATCGGTGTGAACGTCGTACATGAGGCGGCGCTTTGAACGGTGAAGCTATTGTAGATTGCAAGTGCTTTGTTGTTGCTGCTGCCCTCGACATACTCGGAAAAGAACAAATCGTTGGTTGCCGCGACAACGGGTTGCGCTGTGTTGCCAAACAGTGTTGCAAGCAACATCAGAACAGCCAGTGTCAGTGAAAGCGTTTGTGTCTTGCGTTTCATTACCGTTCCTTTGCTTTTGCGGGGAAACCCGATCCCCATGCCGATGTACCTGGCGCTGGGTTTAGCTTGATAGCGGGAAAGGACGTTAATTGCACGGGGCTACTATACCCGAAAAACGTTAAGCATTCGCTTAAGTTCCAGTTAAGCTTTTGGTTAAGTGAGGATTTATGCTTAGTGATGAGCTACACGCTCTTCCAGGGTGAACCTGCTATAATGCGTGGCCGTGTAAAGATACAGGAACAGCTATGCATCGTCCTCTTCGCCGAGCAGCCGCTACGATTGCTGGAAAGGCTGCGCTCCAACTAAGCCGTCGTCTGGGTGTTGGTGGTGGTACGCAGCTTCCCGGAGTGGTAGCGCGACGG